>CALFXN010000162.1 GCA_937957815.1 uncultured Synergistales bacterium | reverse complement strand
GTGCATTCTCATATCCGGAGAGTGATTATATCCATGTCCAAAGCCGTCGTCGGCATTGTCGCGGAGTACAACCCCTTTCATCTGGGGCACCTGCATCATCTGGAAGAAATTCGCAAATCCCTCGATGTTGGAACGGTGATCGTCGTTCTCTCGTCGTATTTCACGCAAAGGGGAGAACCGGCTCTCTGCTCTCCGGCTTCCCGCTCGCAGATGGCCATTCTCGGGGGAGCCGACATCGTCATCCACCTTCCGACCGCCTTCTCATGCCAGAGCGCCGGCATCTTCGCATCCGCGGCCGTCGATGCACTCGCCGCAACGGGGATTGTGACACATATCTCATTCGGGATGGAATCGCCGCAACAAGATATGGCACATATCCTTGATATTCTAATTCACGAACCTGACGCTTTCAAGCTTGCTCTCAGGCGATTCCTGAACGAAGGCCTTTCCTTTCCTCAGGCTCGCTCACGCGCCATCGCGACACTTTGCCGTCCAGACGACTCTTTCCTCGCCGGCCCGAACAACATTCTCGCCCTTGAATACGCGAAGCGCATCGAAGAGTGTCGCTACGGCATCAGGCTTCTTCCGGTCGCACGATCGGGAGGCGGACACAAGAGTACGTCTCTCGCGGAACCGATACCGAGCGCCGGAGCGCTGCGGTCCGCCCTTTCAAGAAGCGGCAATCTGGAAGCACTGCGTTCGGGAGTCC
Organism: uncultured Synergistales bacterium; assembly: GCA_937957815.1. Taxonomy (GTDB): domain Bacteria; phylum Synergistota; class Synergistia; order Synergistales; family Aminobacteriaceae; genus CALFXN01. The sequence goes on along the minus strand of CALFXN010000162.1, from coordinate 20,903 downwards.
CCGACTTTTCCTTCTCGATCCTCGCCGGAGAAAATGACAACGGACGGCTTTTCACTTCCCCGGAAACGCTCTGGAGGCTGACGAGGGTCATTCTCTCGAGGGAAACCCCCGACTCTCTTCGTTCGTTCGCCGGCGTCACCGAAGGGGTCGAAAACAGGATCCTCCAATGGAAGGAACGTGTTTCGACGTTCGAGGATCTCGTCTCGGCATGTTCGAGCCGAAGGTACCCAAAAAGCAGAATCCGGCGTACGATCATCAATATCCTCCTCGGCCTGGACCGGCATGTCGACGCCAACTTCCGGAAGATCGGCCCGAGGTATCTCCGTATCCTTGGCTTTTCGGAAAACGGCAGGACGGAACTCGCTCGAATGCGACGAACGGCAACGCTTCCGGTATTGTGTAGATGGACGGTCAGAAGGGACATCGACGAAAGGTCGATGCTCGATTTCGAGCATCGCGCATCCGTCTTCTGGGAAGGACTGCTCCTCCGGCCGGATTTCCGCAGTATTCTTCGCGAACACCCTTAACTCTTCTCTCTCTTCGGATTCGGGAAACGCTCCCGCAGGCGTCTGAAAACCCCGGGAGGGACCATATCCTGTACGGATCCTCCGAACGCGAAGACGTCCTTGACTGCATGGCTCGAAAGATACGAGTATTTCGCTTCCGTCACGATGAAAAGCGTCTCGATCTCGGGAGCGAGCTGGCGATTCATCAACGCCAGCTGAAATTCGTACTCGAAATCCGAAAGGGCACGCAACCCCCGAATGATAACGCGACTTTGCTCCTGGCGGAGATAATCCACGAGAAGCCCCTCGAAGGCCGAAACGCGGACATTCGGAAGGTGGCTCAGTGCTTCGCGCGTCATATGCTGGCGCTCCTCGACACTGAACGTGGCCCGTTTCTGGGGGTTGAGTAGAATGCTCACAAGCAGTTCGTCGAAAAGAGCGGCGGCTCTTTCCGCGATATAGACGTGACCGTTTGTGATCGGATCGAAGGAACCGGGATATACCGCCCGAACGGCTCGCTTCATGGTATCGCTCCCTTCCTCCTGAAAAAGGATACCGCACTTTCGCCGTACGTCCGCTCATCGGCCAAAAGAAATCCGCCATATGTCGAACCGGCGATCGGCTCCCGAACGGAACGCTCGATTACAAGAACGCAATTCTCGGAGAACACGTCCGTATTCCGGTCGATACAGGAGAGTGTTTCCGCTACAAGTCCGACTTCGTATGGAGGATCGGCGAAAACCACATCAAAACGGAACTTTCGTTTCGAGAGCCACGAAAAACACCGTCGTACGTCCAGGGAGAGAACTACGAAAGCATCTCCCGCTCCGGCAGGTACGGCATTCTGTATCTCCCGCGCCCTATCCCGAAGCGTTTCGACGGCGACGACGGGGCGGGCCCCCCTGTTCCACGCCGCAAGGGAAACCCTGCCCGTTCCCGAAAACAGATCAAGGAAGGCCTTTCCCTCCAGATCGCCGAGGATGCTGAAAACCGCCTGCAGCACCTTTCCCGTCGTCGGACGAACATCCTTCATCGATTCTCTCCGTCCTCCGACACCCTTCGCATCCCGGATTCTCCTTCAGCGATACAGTCCAGACGGGCAGCAATATTTTCAACGGACATCCTGACCGAAGGCGTTATAAACGGGAAGGAATACGGATCGATTTTCACGATTCCCCGCCCTTCTTCGGAAAAGATACGAAGACGGTATTTCTGCTCGAATCCCTGATCGGTCGCGATTGTTTCGAGAAGAATCATGCCGTCTTCAGAGCGATATGCGTCCCTGTAGACCCAGAATCCATCCTGAAGCGTTCCACCCTGTCCGTTGAACTTCTTCCACTCCGCAAGACAGGGAAGCTGTCCTCGAAAACGAGCATGCATTCTGTAATCCTCCTCAAGAGAAATTCTCCGCGTCGAGGCTCCGGCAACCTTTCTGGCGCTCAGAAGAAAAATCGGCCGTCCAAGCGCAAGCCATTTCCTTTCGTATTTCGTCGTGAACGACCTCGCCTCGGCACGTCGTCGCACATCAACAACAAGTGACGCGGAGCGGGCGAGGTACTCCGCCATTTCTTCCGCGAACGATTTCACGTCGGTCGTCAGTTCGTAGGTTCCATCCAGCTTCAGAACCGAGGCCAGATCCTGAGAAAAACCGGTCCCGGTAAGCCGTCTTTTTTCGTGACGCATTTTCGGCCACGGGCAGGGGAAATTCATATACACCATGCTGATGCTGTCGTCCGGAAAGCACTCCCGCATCAGAAAGCGCGCATCTCCACACAGGAGATACATATTGGCAATCGAATGCCGTGACGCCCGAAGCGCCGCTTTCAGAACGCAACTTCTGGAGACCTCAATTCCAAAGACAAGCGATTCAGAATGTTCGCGGGCAAGATGCTCGGTAAACTCGCCATTCCCAAATCCAAGCTCCACAAATATACTGGACGCGTCCTGCGGAAACAGGGGGAGCTTTCTTCCCGCAGGCCGAACAACGATCTCTTTCAATGTTCTCATAATACGCTGTCCTCCGTTCGAACCGCCGACGCTTTTTCGCTGCGTTATTATAGCGTAACGCCGGTACGTCCGAATTGACACGAATTGCACTTGTGCTAAGATGTCTTCAGGCTTTACCGTTAGGCTAAGCTTTTTTTTCACGAAATGATGATTATACAAAATCCATTATTACATATCGTCGGAGTGCTACCACCAAACGGGTTCCCCGTTTGTCAAAAAGAGGAGGTACACGTATGGCAAAGCATTGGAAAACGATGGACGGAAACATGGCTGCGGCCCATGTTTCCTACGCTTTCACCGAAGTCGCAACGATTTACCCGATCACTCCGTCCTCACCCATGCCGGAATACGTCGACGAGTGGGCATCCCACGGACAGAAGAACATTTTCGGAAAAACCGTACGGATCGCCGAACTCCAGTCCGAAGCTGGGGCAGCTGGAGCGATGCATGGAGCTCTTTCCGCCGGAGCGCTTGCGTCCACATTTACGGCGTCCCAGGGGCTTCTGCTGATGGTTCCGAATATGTACAAGATCGCCGGAGAAATGCTTCCCGGCGTCTTCGACGTAACGGCACGCGCGGTGGCCGGTCACGCACTCTCGATCTTCGGCGACCACAGCGATGTCATGGCGTGCCGCGGGACGGGCTTCGCAATGCTCGCTTCCGGAAGCGTCCAGGAAACTATGGACCTGACTGCCGTCGCGCACCTTTCCGCCATCAAGGCAAGTCTTCCGTTCCTGAACTTCTTCGACGGATTCCGTACCTCTCACGAAATTCAGAAGATCGAAGTCCTTGATTACGACGATCTCGCGAAGCTCGTTGACTTCGACGCGATCGCCCGCTTCAAGGCACACGCCCTGAATCCCGAGCATCCCTACCAGAAGGGAACCGCGCAGAACCCCGACATCTTCTTCCAGGCAAAGGAAGCGGCCAATCGTTTCTACACGGTCATCCCCGATATCGTCGAGAAGTATATGGCCCAGCTCAAGCTCATCACCGGACGCGAGTATCATCCGTTCAACTACTATGGAGCTCCGGACGCGGACAGGGTTATCGTCGCCATGGGATCCGTCTGCCAGTGCGCCGAAGAAGTCGTCGACTACCTCAACGACAGGGGGGAAGCCGTCGGACTCATCGAAGTTCATCTCTACCGGCCATTCTCCGAGAAGTTCTTCTTCCGCGTTCTTCCTGCAACGGTCCAGGCAATCGCGGTCCTCGACAGGTGCAAGGAACCCGGCGCACTCGGAGAGCCGATGTATGAAGACGTCAAGACGCTGTTCTACGATAAGGTGAACGCTCCCGTCATCGTCGGAGGGCGCTTCGGCCTCGGATCGAAGGATACGACTCCGGACCAGATCAAGGCCGTCTTCGACAATCTCAAGACCTTCCAGCCGAAGGACCATTTCACCGTCGGCATCGTGGACGACGTCACCGATACGTCGCTTCCGCCCGCGGAGAAGATCGTTGCGGCTCCCGCCGGAACGATCCGTTGCAAGTTCTGGGGATTCGGTTCTGACGGCACCGTTGGCGCGAACAAAAACTCGATCAAGATCATCGGCGACGAAACGGACATGTACGCCCAGGGATATTTCGCGTACGATTCCAAGAAATCCGGCGGCGTCACGATTTCTCACCTCCGTTTCGGCAAGCAGCCCATCAAGTCGACCTACCTCATCGACGAGGCGGACTTCATCGCCTGCCACAAGCAGGAATACGTCTCCCTGTATGACGTCACTGCGGGGATCAAGAAGGGCGGAGTCTTCCTCCTCAATACGCAGTGGAAGACCGTCGAGGAGCTCGAAAAGAACCTTCCCGCAAAAATCAGGCGGACACTCGCCGAAAAGCAGATTCGCTTCTACATCATCGACGGCGTCGAAATCGCCGAGAGTATCGGGCTCGGGAACAGAATCAACTCCATCCTCCAGGCCGCATTCTTCAAGCTTGCGGATGTCATCCCGATTGATGACGCAGTCCGATACATGAAGGAAGCCATCCGGCATACCTACGGCAAGAAGGGCGACAAGATCGTCGCGATGAACGAGGAATCGGTCGACAAGGGCGTCAATGCGCTCGTGAAGATCGAAGTCCCGGCGTCCTGGAAGGACGCGAAGGATTCCTGCTGCGGATGCGATGCCGCAAAGGCCGAGCTTCCCGCTTTCATTCGCGAAGTCTGCATGCCGATCAACGCTCAGGAAGGCGATACGCTGCCCGTCAGCGCGTTCCTCGGTCGCGAGGATGGAAGCTTCCCGTCCGGAACCTCCGCCTACGAGAAGCGCGGCGTTGCCATCACGGTTCCTGAATGGCAGGCGGCGAAGTGCATCCAGTGCAATCAGTGCGCAATGGTGTGTCCTCACGCCGCGATCCGTCCCGTTCTTCTGAACGAGGCCGAAATCGCCGCGGCACCGACCGATTTCGGAGCCGTCGAAGCAAAGGGCAAGGAACTCGCGGGGCTGAAGTTCAAGATGCAGGTCGACCCTCTCGACTGCATGGGGTGCGGCAACTGCGCCGACATCTGCCCGGTCAGCGCGCTCGAAATGAAGCCGCTCGCGTCGCAGATCAAAAAGGAAGCTGCGAACTGGGAATACGGACTCAAGGTCACCGAGAAGTCGTCTCTCTCGAACAAGTTCACCGTCAAGGGAAGCCAGTTCTGCCAGCCGCTCGTGGAATTCTCCGGCGCCTGCGCCGGTTGCGGCGAGACGCCGTACGCGAAGCTCATCACGCAGCTGTTCGGCGACCGCATGATCCTCGCCCAGGCCACCGGATGCTCCTCGATATGGGGCGGTTCCGCTCCCAGCATGCCTTACTGCACGAACGCGAAAGGACAGGGTCCGGCGTGGGCAAATTCCCTCTTCGAGGACAACGCGGAATACGGCTATGGAATGCGCCTGACCGTCGACACGGAAGTCGGTTATATCGTCGATTCCGTCGAAAAACTTCTCGCGATGGACATTCCCGCCGACGTCAAGGCGGTTCTCGGCGAGTGGAAGGAATCGAAGGACGACGGCGAGAAGTCCAAGATCGCGGCGACAAAGGTTCTCTCAATCCTTGATCGCGACCTCGGAGCCGCAGCGAATGCCCTTCTCTGCGATATCGCGCGCCGCAAGGATTATCTCGTGAAGAAGTCCGTCTGGATTTTCGGCGGCGACGGCTGGGCCTACGATATCGGCTTCGGAGGTCTCGACCACGTCCTCGCTTCGGGAGAAGACGTCAACGTCTTCGTATTCGATACCGAAGTCTACTCCAATACGGGCGGCCAGTCCTCGAAATCGACGCCAACGGCTGCGGTCGCGAAGTTCGCCGCTTCGGGAAAACGCGTCAAGAAAAAGGATCTCGGTCGCATCGCAATGACTTACGGATACGTCTACGTCGCGCAGGTCGCCATGGGCGCCGACAAGAACCAGCTCATGAAGGCCGTCGCCGAGGCCGAGGCCTACAAGGGGCCGTCTCTGATCATCAGCTACGCCCCCTGCATCAACCACGGAATCAGCGCCGGGATGGGCAAGTCGCAGGAACAGGAGAAGAAAGCCGTCGAGGCCGGGTACTGGCACCTGTACCGGTATAACCCCGAACTGAAGGAACAGGGAAAGAACCCCTTCATCCTCGATTCCAAGGAACCGAAGGCCGACTTTAAGGAGTTCCTCATGAGCGAAGTGCGGTACTCGTCACTCGTAAAAACCTTCCCGGAAATCGCCGACACGCTCTTCGAGAAGGCTGCGAAGGACGCGCGAGAGCGTTATGAGATCTATCGCGCCCTTGCCGAAGCTGGAAAAGAACCCGTAAAAGCCGAGGCATAAACTCGTTTCCAACCGATGTCCGGGAGCGGCTCTTTTATGAGCCGCTCCTTTTTTTTCGAACTACTCTCCGGAACGTGTCTGTGAGACGATCGGAAGGAATTTTTTCTTGACCGAAACAGGCGCGGGGAGTACAATATTCCCGTCATTCGGGACGTAGCGCAGCCTGGTTAGCGTACCTGCATGGGGTGCAGGTGGTCGGTGGTTCGAATCCACTCGTCCCGACCAGATTATTGCGGGAAACCACTATGGTTTCCCGTTTTTTTTATTCTCGTCGGGGAGGTGCGCTCATGGAACACTCGACGTTTCTTCCGAAGCCGAAATGGGGGCAGAATTTTCTCATCGACAGGACCGTTCTGGCCGAGATCCTTGATGCGGCGGAACTCGTCCCGGAAGAAGCGGTTCTTGAAATCGGTCCGGGAAAAGGCATTCTCACCGAAGCACTTATCCTGAACTCGTCGCGGGTTTTCGCCATAGAAATCGACGAACGGCTCTCCCGATGGCTCTCACCCCTTCGTGAACGATATCCGGGGCGCCTTTCCCTTTTTTGGGGAGATGCGTGTACGTGGGATTATTCCACGATTTTTCGCCAGTCACCTTCTTCCCTCACCAAGATCGTTGCAAACATCCCGTACAGCATCACGACTCCATTGCTTTGGGCATTGATAACATCGGGGCTCGGTTCTGTCAGCAGGGTCATCCTCCTTCTCGAGAAAGTCGCCATGGATCGTCTGACGGCCCCTCCCGGAACAAAAAGCCGAGGCCCACTCGGAATCGTTCTCGAAACTCTCGGCGGCGGTTCCGTTGTCCGCCATGTGGCCGGACGCTCGTTTCGCCCAGTTCCGAGAACTGATTCGGTTCTGGCAGTATTCAGAACAACGGAAAATCTTGCGGTCGCGACACATCGCGATTACAGGAAATTTCTTGAAAACGCTTTCCGGCACAGGCGAAAAACGCTTTCTCGAAATCTGCGCGATGCAGGTTTTTCGCAAATCGTCGTTCACGAAGCATTCGCACGAATCGGGATCAATAAGGATGGGATGTTGCGGGCGGAAGAGCTTTCATCGGATACATGGTTATGCCTGTACAAACATCTGAGTGCCATTGAAAGATAAATGCACCCAAAAAACAAAGCGGCCTCTGAAAGGCCGCTTTTGAAGAAAAAAACGTCAGACCAGATGAAGAAATGCCTATTTCTGGACTTTGTCCTTGAGCGCCTTGCCGGGACGAAAAGCGGGAACTGTCTTCGCCGGGATCTTGATGACCTTCTTGGGATTCTGAGGATTCCTGCCTTCTCTCGCGGCCCGTTTCCGAACTTCAAATGTTCCGAAACCGACAAGCTGGACCTTGTCCCCCTTCTCAAGGGCCCCTTCAATTGCCTCGAAGACCGCATTCACCGCACTTCCAGACTCTTTCTTGTTGAGTCCCGTCGCCTTCGCCACCGCATTGATCAGATCCGTCTTCGTCAAACCCACAACCTCCTCTTCCGTGGTATCTCCAGCGAGATAATAAGGAAATGAAGCCACACTTTGAACTCCTTAGTTTTACCAGCAACCCTAGTTCCGGTCAAGAAAAATCTCACTCCCGAGCCTTTTCCCTCCAGAAAAATCGTATCGGGGCCCCCTGAAAATCGGCAATCTCCCGAAGCTCGTTCTCAATGTGGTTTTCAAAGGCCGGTGTTACGAGAGTCGCGTTGTTGACAAAGAAGACAAAAGTAGGAGGTTCAACGGCTGATTGTGTACAATAATAGATATTAAGACGCCTTCCGTTCCTGTCCGACGGAAGTCTGTCAAAAGCGAGCAGGTCACGAATGATTCTGTTGAGCGTATTCGTACTGATGCGCCGTTTTCTGTTTTCAAATACTGAAAGAATCACCCTGAATATCTTGTGAAGCCCTCGCTTCGTCAGTGCCGACACAAAGACTACAGGTGCGTGTTTTGCAAAAACCATCCCGTCGCGTACGAGTTCCTTCATACGATCGCCGAGATCGTTATCTTTCCTCCCGAGAAGGTCCCATTTGTTCAGAAGGATTACAAGCCCCTTCCCCTTTTCGAGGACCAGGGATGCGAGCTTTTTATCCTGATCTGTCGCCGGTTCGGTCGCGTCCATCACGAGCAGCGCAACATCGGATCTGTCAATGGCCTGCATGGTCCGGAGGAACGAATAATACTCGATATCCTCCCTGACACGACTTTTACGTCTGAGTCCCGCGGTGTCGATGAGTCGGAAAACGCACCCTTCGGACTCGAACGTCGTATCGACGGCATCCCTCGTAGTTCCGGGTTTATCGCTCACGATGGATCGCTCCTGGCCGGCCAGAACATTCAGGAGACTCGACTTCCCGACATTCGGTCGTCCGACGAGCGCGACTCGGATTTCAGCATTTTCCCCATCTTCTGCAGGCGTCTCTTCTTCTGCGGGAAGCAATCCCGCGATACCGTCGAGAAGTTCGTCGATATTCCGCTTATGTTCGGCGCTCACGCCGATCACATCGCCGAATCCGAGCGAATACCCGTCGAGAACGTCATTCTCGTGCTTGAAATCGTCGATCTTGTTGACAACAACGAGAACCTGTTTTCCCGATTGTCGCAGAACATCCGCGACGTCCTGATCCAGAAGAGTCGGTCCTTCAATGCCGTCGATCACGAGAAGAACGATGTCGCTCTCGGCTATCGCAAGGCGGATCTGTTTCCGGACTCCCTCCATCACGGGATGGGAATCCTCCGAAAGGTACCCGCCGGTATCGACGACGTAAAAGCTCCGTTCCTTCCACGTGGCAACGCCATACAGCCTATCCCGGGTCACTCCGGGACAGTCGTCGACAATGGCCTCTTTGCGACCTACAAGGCGATTGAACAACGAGGATTTTCCAACGTTCGGTCTTCCGACGATAGATACGACGAACACGCTATCTTCCTTCCCTGGAGCTTCAATTATTCCATTCGAACGCGAATTCGGGGAAAACCCATTCCGGAAGCCCTGATCGAAAAGTGTTTCTCCATCGCCCGTACCATTACCCGCAGGCTCCCGCCGACGACAATGGCGCGTTCGTTCCCGTCGCTCCATGGTATCACATCAATGTTCGCCTGTGTCAGGGATTCGAGCAGATCCTTCCGGATCTCCCTGGACGCCTCGATCTCGAACTGAAGCGTGTAAGGAGGCAAGGCCATCTCCCTCCGTTCACGTATTTCCTCACTCCAGAACAGATTCCACCCTTGCCGGAGGCCTTTGATCCACCGTGCACCCATATCGGACGTCTGGACAAGGACTCTCCGTTTTTCGACGTCATTCCCTCTCCAGCAGGACTCCCAGATCATGGAAAAAAGGAGTACGGAACCAAAATATCGGGCGAATCCCAATTCCACCTCGGGATCGATCCAGCAGACCAGACCAACCGGAAGGATGTCACAGAACGGAAGTATGCCTCTGGTTCCGAGCAAAATACCGCCGCCGGACATGTGTCTTTCAATGTCCTTTCTTTTCCGGGCCACGGAGAAATCCCCGGCGTTGCATTCGACGACACGGCCGTCTCCCGCACACCTCGCGGCTGTCCGACAGAGCGTTTCGATTCCGGGACGATCTCCCTTCAGAATAAAACCGCCACAGACGGGGCATCTCTCCGGAACTGGAGAATGCGTATTGCACCGCGTGCATACCGCAAACGTTTCTCCCTGTTTCCATCGGAGCGTACCTCCGCATCGCCCGCAGGTGACTTCTTTTTCACAGTCGTCGCAACGTATGCCGATCGCGTAGCCGACACGGTCAAGAATCCACAGGGCAACGCGCGACTGCCGCAACGTTTTCTCCGTCGTCCTCAGAATGGCCTGTCCTATCGGAATCTGTCCTTCGACCCCAACCGCGGTTTTCTTTCTGACGTCACTTTTCCGTACAAGGATCAGTCTGCTTCCCGGACGATCGCCCGAAACCGGCGCATAGCGGCGAAACACGCGCGAGGACGGCATCCTTCCGCCAAGGACGAGGTGAGCGTAATGTTCCCGCGCCCTGCGCGCGGCAATCATCCTGTAGTTCATATACGGATATTTCTGAGAATCGTAGGAGGCCGCGTTTTCCTCTTCGAGAACGACAAGGTCGATCTGCGGCAAGGGGGCATAGCATCCTCCCGGAGCGCTCACGACGACACGGGGAATGCCGCGGCGTGTCGCATCCCAGGCAGCCCGAAGTCTCTTTCCTCCCTGCCCGGGCCAGAGGAGGACGTCGCTTTTTTCCGTCAGGGAATCGAAAAAACGCCGTGCCATTCCATATTCCGGGAAGAGAACGAGCGACGAACCTTTTGTCTCCCGGATCAGCCGTTCGTATTCCTCAAACCGCTGCGCGTCGCGATTCCGGTACACGAGAGTATCCGCAGGGCACTCTCGTTCGGAGATTCGGGGAAAAGGAAATGCCTCACATGGCGCTCCGCTGAGAATATCGGGGGGCAACATGTCTCCGAGCGCCATTCCCCTGCCGCAGAGACAGGTTTCGCCGATCCAGCCGCTGAGATGCCACAAAGTAGGAGGGAAAACGGGATGACGATCAAGGACTTCCATAACGTTTCGCAGGGCCGAAACGGCAACGGGGTTCTCGCCTGAACCGGAGCGCGTCACAAAGGCGGTGCGGGTTCCCCTTCCGAGAGGAACCCGCACGCGACACCCTTCAGAGAGTTCTTCCTCCACGCAACGATAGGTGAGGCAGTTCCACCATGGACCGGGAACGACGACATCGACAAGAGGAAACACTCATCAGTTCCCCGTTCCACAGCGCAGCGAAGAAACGAGATCCCACAGCACGTCGGCGACATCTTCCTTGGCGCCTTCGACCCGTCTGGACGTTCCATCCGGGAAAAGGAAGACAACGCGGTTCGTATCCGCCCCGAAGCCGGCTCCTTCAGCGGTGATATCGTTCGCGACGATAAAATCGAGTCCCTTTCGCCGGATCTTTTCCGAAGCGTGAACGATCAGATCGGATGATTCGGCGGCGAATCCGACGAGGATCTGGTCCTTTCGCTTTCTGACGCCGAGCTCTCTTGCGATATCCGGGTTCTGCACGAGCGAAATCGTCAGGCGGTCCCTGCCCTCTCGTTTGACCTTTCCTTCCTCGCGGGTCTCGGGACGAAAGTCGCCGACAGCCGCGGCTTTGACAATGACGTCATTTTCCCCCGCTCTCGACAAGACCGCTTCGTACATATCGAGCGCGGAGATGACCGGAACGCGTTCGATGCCATACGGAGCTTCGAGAGATACGGGGCCTTCGACGATCGTAACGTCGCCTCCTCTGTACCACGCGGTCCGCGCCACGGCGCGCCCCATTTTGCCCGAACTCGGGTTCCCTATGAACCGGACCGGATCGAGAAACTCCCACGTCGGACCCGAAGTCACCAGAACACGACATGAGGAAAGGTCCTTCTTCGGACAGAGGAGTCGCCAGATTTCCTGAAGAATGACTTCGGGAGAGGGGAGTCGTCCCTTGCCTTCGTACCCGCAGGCAAGAGCCCCCTCCGCCGGTTCCGCAACGCGGATGCCTCGTCGCCTCAGTTCCCCGATATTGTCCTGCGTCGCGGCGTTCTCAAGCATATGGACGTTCATCGCTGGGAAAATCAGGACCGGAGCCCGTGTCGCAAGAATGACCGATTCGAGAAGCGACCGCGCCGTCCCCTGAGCAAGTCCCGCAATCGTGTTCGCAGTCGCGGGAGCCGTCACGACGACCTCCGCCCAGTCGGCAAGCAAGATGTGTGGGATCTGATACCCATAATCGGAAGACAGGTAATCCTGCTGGCGCCACGTCCGTCTGCCGGAAAGCGTCGAGAGGGTCAGCGGTGAGACGAACCTCTCCGCGTCCTCGGTCAGAACGACCTCGACATCGCAACAATGATGCCGCAAGAGACGAACGATCTCGGCAGCCTTGTACGCGGCGATTCCCCCGGAGACTCCGAGAAGGACCCGTCTGTTATTCTTCCACGGAAGCATCGGATTTCTCCTCTGCCGCAACGGGCGATCCCGGCAATGCGGAAGCGATGGAAAGCCGCTTCGCATCGAGTTCGTCCAGAACGACGGAGATGTATTTCTCTTCTTCCTCGAGAATTCTCCCCTTCTGTTCGCTGATCGCCCTCGCACGGCCGGAAACCAGCGTGGTCAACATATACTTGTTGTTGATACCTATCTTCCTCGACAGTTCATCTATATCGTAAAATTTCAATCTATTCACCTCCCTCGTCGTCATTCAGGCACTCCCTGCGTCTTTCTCCGGAAATGATCTCTCCTATACGACCAACCGCCGTTTCGACATCATCGTTCACGACTACGTAATCATACTTCGCCGCGCAATCCATTTCATCGGACGCATTCTGAAGGCGAACCTGCAGATTCGTCTCATTTTCCGTCCCGCGGCGTCTGAGTCTCTCCTCGAGAGCGTCAAGCGACGGAGGGCTGAGGAAGATGAGGACACACCGTTCGCAGCGTTTCTGGACCTGCATTGCCCCCTGAACATCTATTTCCAGAACGACATCGTATCCCAGAGAACACTCCAGCTCGACATCGGACAGAAGCGTCCCGTAGAGAAATCCGTGAACGTTCGCCCATTCGAGAAATGCGTCGCTGTCGATATACCGCCTGAACTGTCCTTCGTCGATGAAACGATAGTCGATTCCGTCCCTCTCTCCCGGACGGGGAGATCGCGTCGTACAGGAGATCGAGTACTTCAGCATCGGAATCTCCTGAAAAAGACGCTTCCGAACCGTTCCCTTTCCCGCACCACTCGGTCCGGAGAGGACGAAAATCCTTCCTCTTCTAGTCTTCGTCCCCTTCATTCGCCTCATCCTCGAATCGATGCACAATCGTCTCCGGCTGAATGGCCGACAGGACGACATGATTACTGTCCGTAACGAGAATCGCCCGCGTCTTTCTGCCCTGCGTCGCATCGATGAGGCGTCCGGATTCCTTCGCCTCTTCTTTCAGTCTCTTAATCGGCGCAGAGGAAGGGTGTATGATGGCGACAATCCGCTCCGCGACAATCATATTGCCGAATCCTATGTGAACGAGTCTGTACGGCATCCCGAATCACTCCACGTTTTGCACTTGTTCCCGGATGCGTTCAATGAGGGTCTTCGCCTCGACGACGCTCCACCGCATCTCCGAACTGGCGAGTTTCGATCCCATCGTGTTGACTTCCCTGTTCATTTCCTGAACGAGAAAATCGAGTTTTTTGCCCTGAGATGCATCCTGCCCCAGAATCGAGCGGAATTTTTCCACGTGGCTTCTGGAGCGGGAAATCTCCTCCGAGATATCCCATTTGTCCGCCATAATGACAATTTCCTGGACGAGACGTCCCTCCTCGACAAGGCCGTTCATATCTCCGACGGTTTTTCTGATCCGTTGCTGCGTTTCGGAGAAAACGCGCCCCGATTCCGTATTCCAGATCGCGGATATCGCATCGAGAAGGTTTTCGAAAGCCGTCAGGTGCGACATTATATCATCCTGAATGTGTTTTCCTTCCTCCGCTTTCATTTCTTCCAGCCGGTCGAGCGTCTCCTGGGACAGCATCACGAGCGCCTCGCATATCTCAAGCGTCTGCTCTCCGCTGCTCGCAGGACCGGTCAGCACACCGGGAAGCTGCAGAAGCAGCTCGGGCAGACATTCTCCATGCAATCCCTTTCTCTCCCGGAAAGTCCGAAGTTCTTCATACAGTCCGTCGAGCACCGGCGAATCAATATGATATCCGGTAAGGGACGGAGCCCATTGGATATCGAGAGTCGCCCGTATTTTGCCTCTTGAAAGACGCTTCCGGAGAACCGAGTGGATCTGTGATTCGAATTGTGAGAGTTCCCGGGGAAGACGGATCGAGAAGTCCTGAAACCGATGGTTGACCGAGGAAATCTCCATCGTTGCGACTCCCCAGTCGCGCGAAACCGAAACCCGACTATACCCCGTCATGCTACGAATCATTGATGTCCTTCCTCCTGTCGGAAAACATCGTCAAGGTACTGAAGCAATCCATCCATCCCCGTCCCCTGAAGTGCGCTGACGGGAAAAAACCTGTCTTCCTCTCCCTCGAGCCTCGCCATCAGGGAAGAAATCGTTTCCGAAGGACACGTATCCGTTTTGTTCAAAAGAATGACCCTGGGAACGTCTCCCGCCCCTATCTCTCCGAGAGTCTCCGTCACGACGTGGAACGTCTCCATGCAATCAGGCGCCCCGGCGTCGAGAACGAGAAGGATGAGGGAGGAACAACGGATCTCTTCGAGAGTCGCCCTGAACGCGTCTATGAGCGTATGAGGAAGATCCCGAATGAACCCGACGGTATCGGCAACGAGAATCCTCTTCCCGGAGGGAAGAGGCACTCCCCGTATGAAAGTGTCCAGCGTAGAAAACATCCTGTTCGCAACGGTCAGAGACACATCACCCGAGAGTCTCCTCAGGATTGTCGATTTCCCGCTGTTCGTGTATCCCGCGAGAGAGACGACCGGGAATCGCTCCTTCTTTCTGCGCTCGCGGCTGAGACGGCGTCTGTCGCGAATCGCATCGAGTTTTGCCGAGATGTCGCGTATGCGCCGTTCCAGCTTTCGCCGGTGCCTCTCGAATTCCGTCTCACCCGGCCCCCGCGTTCCGATGCCGCCTCCAAGCCGTGACATGCTCCGTCCGAGGCCTTTCAGGTAAGGAATTTCATACGAACAGAGCGCACGTTCCACCTGAAGCTTCGCCTCAAGGGAACGCGCGCGCAGTTCGAAAATCTTCATGATAACGAAGGCTCGATCCCAGACCTCACATTTCGTGATCCCTGAAAGAGCCGCCCTCTGCCCCGGCGCAAGCTGTCCGTTGCAGACGATCAGATCCGCTCCGACGGATGAACAGAAGAAAGCTGCTTCCTTCGCTTTTCCTGCTCCGAGAAAAGATCCGGGGTCGGGGTTTCCCCGCTTCTGGACGATCTTTCCGGCCGACGCGATCCCGAGGTTCGCCAGGAGAAGTTCCAGTTCGTCGAGCAGGACATCGACGTCGAAATCCGATCCGGGAGTATCCAACGCGACGAGAACGGCTTTACGCTTCTCTCCGGAAACACTTCCTCTATTCATCGGTCCGGTGTTCGAGGGCGAGAAGCGCTTCAGATACGGTTTCCAGAAGTTTGCCTCGCGCCTCTTTCCCTCCCGATTCGCCCCCGTAGAGCGAAGGATCAATGGGTTCCCCGTACGTTACGGAAAGGCGTACAGGCTTGATCCACGGCGCTCCAGGAGGCATGGCGCCGAAAGATCCCCGAACGAAAGCAGGAAGAACCGGGACCCGCGATTTCAAGGCTATGAGAGCGACGCCCCCTTCGAGCGGCTTCAGGGTTCCATCCTCGGAACGTCCTCCCTCGGGGAAGATCAGAACGCTTTCCCCGTTCTGGAGGAGAGACAGGAATGCCTTCAATGTCGCGCCCGCACTCTGGCTGTCCTGCTTCCTTACCGGAATCGCCCCGAGTGCCAACAGAAGGTGGCTGAAGCCGGGGCACCGGAAGAGTTCGGACTTCGCGAGATATCGCAGCCGGATCGGAAACGTACTCCCGATAACTACCGGATCGAGATTGCTGCAATGGTTGCTGACGACAATGTACTGCCGGGACTTATCGAAGTCCCGAAGGCCGAAGACCCTCATCCGGTTGTATATTCTGAGGACACCCCAACAGAACCAACTGACGAGAAAATAGACGATCGTGGTGAAAAACGGGCGTCTCTTCATTCGGGCCCCTTCATTGAAACGACATCGTACAGCCGGGAAACGACATCGTCGATACTCATCTCCGACGTATCAATTTCGACGGAGCCTTCCGGTTTTCGTAACGGAGCTTCCCGCCTTTCGGAATCGAACCTGTCCCTTTTCAGGATGCACTCGAGCACGACCGCTTCCGAAATAACCTCTCCCCTTGCCTGCATTTCCACGACGCGCCGGCGCGCCCTGATCCCGGGACTCGCCACAAGAAAGAACTTTATCGACGCATCCGGGAAGACCACTGTCCCCATGTCCCTGCCGTCCGCAACAACACCCGGAAAAACCGCCTGACACCGCTGAACGTCGAGAAGGCGCTTCCGGACCGAAGGAAGAGCCGCATACGACGAAACGACCGCGTCGATTTCAGGAGAACGGATCAGGGAGGTCACATCCTGTCCGCATACGGAGACGCACTCTCTCTCCAGCGAAACGGTGACCGTATGCAACGCCTGCCGGAGTTCGGCCGTCTCTTCGGCGGCGATACCCCTTCCTTTCAGAAACCACGCAAGAGCGCGGTACAAGGCTCCCGTGTCGAGGTACGAAAGTCCAAGGCGTTGCGCCAGAATCCGAGCGACGGTACTCTTCCCGGAACCGGCAGGCCCGTCGATTGTCACTACCAATGGAACTTCATGCATTTTCAGGAGTCTCCCAGGTTTCGAGTTCTTCGGCTGCGACCTGAACGAAATCGACCAGCTCCGAGAGAAGCTCTTCGCAGTTTTCTATGCCGAGACGCCCGATAACCTCGGGATAGAGGGGGTTCTGGAGTCCGTCCGCCCCTATGCCGACACCGAGCATGAGGCAGAGCGTGTTCGCGATGTGCACGACGTCGACGATCGGCTGGAACGTCTCCTGTTTCTCGGGCGGAACGGAGTTCGGCGCATGATGGTACGCCACCGCATATCCGTACGCCTCGGGCAGCCCCCACTTCTCGACGAGCAGCGTTCCTACCTGGGCGTGATCGAATCCGAGGACCTGCGTTTCGGCTTCGATGAACGGAATCTGCTTCTCCTCGACCATCTTCACAATGATCCCGTACCCGAAACGAACGTAATCGTTCAGAACCACCTTGCCGAGATCGTGCAGCAGACCGCCGACATAAGCCTCTTCGGGGATCGATTTCCCGAAACGCTGCGCGATATATCTCGCCGCATACGCCACCGTCAGAGAATGTTTCCAGAGCTGTCCCCTGTCCAGGGCATACCCCTGCAACGATTTGTCCATGATGGAATAGACGGATGCCGAAAGGACGATATTGCTGATGTTCTTGTACCCGAGCATTGCAATCGCTTCAGTCACGCTCGATATGTTTCGAGACATGCCGTATGCGGCCGAATTCGCGAGTTTCAGCGTCCTGATTACAAGTCCCTCGTCGCGGGAAAGACTCAGAGCGACGTCGCTGGCGCTGCTGTCCCGGTCATTGAGTTTTCTGAGAGTCTCCACGACAAACTGAGGGAAGGATTTTATTTCTTTGATTTTCCCCAGGATACGGGTCTTGATGAGTTCTCTTGAACGTTCATCGATGCCGTCCATGTATCTTCCTCCCCTTCAGCGGAAGCAACCACCGCTCCCCCTTCGCGAATCATCGTCTCCAGACGATGAACGGACATTTCCACTATCGATCCGGAGGCGAGCGATCCCAACTCCATTTTACCAATTCTTCTTCTCAGAAGCGATTGCACCGAAAAACCGCAAATGCACGCCATTCTCCGGATTTCTCTCTTTTTCCCCTCGGAAAGCGTCACCGAAACCCATCTGCCTTTCGGCAACCGATCAAGAACGACAACTCCGAGGGGCTTGAGGAATTCTCCTTCGGAGGCGACTCCTTCACGCCATGTCAGCAGGGAACGACGATCAACGGGTCTGTCCAACAAGACTTCGTATTCCTTCTCGAGTCCGACCCCTGGATGAATCGTTCTCTGGGCGAAATCGCCGTCATTCGTGAGAATCAGCAGCCCCTCCGAATCTCTATCGAGCCTGCCGACCGGAAATACCCTGTAGCGCCTGTAGCGCGCCGGGAGAAGATCGATAACCGTCCGGGTTCTGGAATCTCTCACGGCGCACACGTATCCCTTGGGCTTGTTAATCACCAAGTATATCGTATCCTGCGGCGCCGCCCAGTGACCATCAACCTCGACCATATCATCGTCCAGAACCAGCCTCGAAAAAGAGTCTATTGTCTCTCCGTTGATCCGGACCCGTCGTTCGGAAACCAGCGTCTCGACGTTTCTCCGGGAGCCGAATCCGCACAGCGCAAGATATCTATTCAAGCGCATCGTCGTCCGCCGTACGATGTCGCGCCATTTCTCCGAGCTCCGCCAGCGTGGGAAGTTCCGCTATGGAATCAAGGCCGAACTCGCGCAGGAAGAGATCGGTCGTCCGATACAAAAGGGGCGACCCGCTCCCGCGTTTTCTGCCAGCGATACGAACGAGCCCCGTCGCGAGCAGCGTCTCGATCACCCGATCGCATCTGACACCTCGGATTTCCTCGATTTCTCCCCTCGTCACCGGCTGGTTGTAGGCGACAACCGCAAGACTCTCGAACGCCGCCTTGCTCAGGCGAATGCGTCCCGAATCCTTCTGAAAGCGGGAGACCACCTCGAAGACGTCATCGGACGAAAAGAGTTTCCATCCACCGGCGACGCGCCTGAGGACGATGCCGTGCCCCTTTTCGTAATGTTCCCGAAGCTCTTTGAAGGTATTCTCGACCGTGTTCCGGGAGAATCCGGTCACATCGGATACGCTCTCTTCGGAAACCGGATCCGACGCAACAAAGAGAATCGCCTCAAGAATTCTGGCTTCCCGGGAAAGAGTCAGAGCATCCATAAGCGACGATATCCCCGAACACCTCCTCCTGATGAATCCGGATGCGTCCCATGCGGCACATCTCGAGCAACGCAAGCAGTGTTACGAGAAGGACTCCGAAAGGGATCGAGCCTTTCAGCAGGGACGATACGGAAAACTCCCCCTCCCGGAGAACGACATCCGTCAGCTCTTCGACTTTCGTTTCGATCAGCCTTTCCTCCGGAACAGGATCCGGCACCCCGATCCAGGATTCCTCAATCTCGTGCGTCCTGCTGCCGGAGTTCCGTCTGCGTTGCGCGATATCCCACCACAGGGACGCGAGACCGTATACATCGCCGATGTCGTAATGAACCGGACCAGCATCCATCGCGGGTCTCATGAGGCAACGCTCCTGCCTCTCCTTCCGGAGGATGAGGATCTCCCTGGCGACACGGAACGGCGCGAACAATTCCATGCGGCGCTCAACATCGTCGAGAAAAACGCTGTCGTCTTCGGGCTCATTTCCGCCGATATCAGCCACGCTTACCGGGAAAAGCGCCAGGACCTTATAGAGAAGCAACGTCGCCGCCTTGTGAAAAAAGTCGGCGACCTGAGGTAGTGGAACATCCGCCCGTCGAGTCAGATACTGACCATATGCCCGCACGATATCGGTCAACGAAATGCGGGAAACGTCGATCTGTTTCGATTCGACGAGAAGGCAAAGCAGATCGACCGGCCCCGTAAAGGCCTCGATCGAAACCTCAAACGGCCGCTGTTCCGCTTCGAGATGCACCGCCTCAGACATGAAATCTCTTTCCGGGACCTTCGGACGGAAGGACATCGACGGAAAGATCGTCTCCGGCGATAATCTCCGAGAGACGCTTCATCGAAAGTCGCTCCATCTCCCCGTGGTCTGCCAGAGCGATACACAATCCTGCATGGTTCGCTTCCATGAGATCATGATACGTCAAATCCGCCGTACAGAAAACATCGGCCCCGGCCTCAACCGCGTCGCGCAGGAACTCACGTCCCGATCCGCCGCACACAGCGACCGAACGGATCGTTTTCTCCCGGGATCCGTACCCCGAAAGCCACGACAATCCCCATCGCTCCTTCAGCATCGGAAGAAAGTCGTCGAAACGAAGCGGCGGCAGATCCCCGACACGGCCGAATTTACTTTCCGTCTTTCGCAGTGGCGAGCACCCGGCAAGTCCGAGAAGTCCTGACAACACCGCATTCACTCCCTCACAGCTGAGATCCCAGTTCGTATGGACACAGAGAGCCGATACTCCGGACACGAGAGCCGCCCGGATCGCATCCTCAGCCACCGAACCGCGACCGATCCGGCGGATCGGCGAAAAGATCAGCGGATGATGCGTGACGAGAAGGTCGCACCCTCGCACGGCCGCTTCCCCGACCGAGGAGGACGTCGCGTCGAGACAGACCGCCGCACGATGGACTTCATCCCGCGGATCCCCGACCAACAGGCCGCTGTTGTCCCACGCCTCGGCATCGGCAAAGGGTGCAACCGAATCGATTCGCTCCATTATCACGGAAAGCCGCATACAACCCCTCCCCTCACAAAAAAAAGCCGCCTCCCTGGACAGGAAACGGCGCCCTCACTCCTCACCGTGAATTATACAGTACTCCGTCACGGACGTGCGCGCATACACGTTCCTTTCACATCAAATCCACCGCCCCGGAAAAAACGCAGGGGTCTCGGCATATACCGGGACCCCTGCTCTATCGGAAAAAACAGCAATTTGGATTTCTGGTGGGCCTACCTGGACTCGAACCAGGAACCTTCCGGTTATGAGCCGGTGGCTCTAACCACTTGAGCTATAGGCCCGGAAAGAAGCGTTGCCAATTATACGCCGAAGTCCCTGAAAAAGGCAAGGCGCAGACCATTTTTCGCAAGAGTTCGCCGATTACTCCTCTATCAAAATGCACCCGACAGGGCAGCTTTCGGCAGCTTCTTGTGCGCATTCCCCGCCTTCTGGACGGATAACCTTGGATATCCCGGCGTCTTCATCCATTGAAAATACCTCGGGGCAAACCTGGGCACAAACACCGCAGCCAATGCATTC
>CALFXN010000161.1 GCA_937957815.1 uncultured Synergistales bacterium | reverse complement strand
GGAGCGGCCGGAACACTTGCGCGCTTCACGCTTTCGAGTTTCGTCCAGCGCATCGCGGGAAACGCATTTCCATGGGGAACGCTCGCGGTCAACCTCACGGGATGCTTCCTGTACGGACTGCTGCTCGCGCTCGCGGAACGCAGACTTCACCTCGACCCGCACATCCGGAACGTCGTCTTCATCGGCTTCATGGGCGCGTTCACAACCTTCTCGTCGCTGATCTCCGACACGGGACACATGGCACGGGAAGGGGTGTTCGTCGCGGCGGGACATCTGATCGCACACAACACGCTCGGACTCGGCGTCTTCTTTCTCGGCGCGCGCCTCGGATCTCTCTGACGACTCGGGCACGCCGACAGATCTCTCTTCGCGACGCCATCCTTGAATCGCCCGCTCGCGGAGTGATAGAATTTTCACAACCATTCCGCTCGGCTCCGCCGGGATTCCGCCTTCGGGGAGGAGAGGTCCGTGAAAGCCGTCGTTTTTCTGTTCTGCTGTATCGTTGCGTGCTGTTCGTCCGCTCGGGGAGCGTCGGGGCTCGAGACGTACGCGTCGCTTTCGACCGCCGAGCTCATGACGATCGCCGAAAGCGGTGACATTGTCGCGCAGTACGAAATGGGCGTCCGGTTTTTCAACGGAACGATCGTCTCGAGGGATTACGCCGAATCCGTCAGATGGCACCTCCGTGCCGCGGAACGCGGATACGCGAAGGCGCAGTGCAATCTCGGCGCCTGCTTCGACCGGGGGCTCGGCGTCTCCCGGGACTACGGGGAGGCCGTCCGGTTCTACAGGATGGCTGCGGAGCAGGGCGACGCGAACGCGCAGTTCAATCTCGCGACGAACTACGCGAACGGCGAAGGCGTCTCCGGGGACATCGTCGAAGCCGACCGCCTCTGCCTCCTCTCCGCGGAAAACGGCCTTCCCGAGGCGCAGAACAACATCGGCGTCCGCTACGACAGGGGGGAACGCGTCTCCCAGGACCGAGAGGAGGCCGTCCGCTGGTACCGCAGGGCGGCGGAACAGGGACTCGCGGCCGCGCAGTACAATATCGGCAACGCCCTCTGCCTCGGACGCGGCGTCCCTCGCGACTACGAAAAGGCCGCCGCGTGGTATCGTCTCGCCGCCGAGCAGGGAGACGCCAACGCGCAGCACAATCTCGGCGTCTGTTATTTCTTCGGAACCGGCGTCGCGCCGAACAACGAAGCGGCCTATCGCTGGCTGCTCCTCGCGGCCACAGCCGGGAATACCCAGGGAGCGCAGATCCTCGCGAAGCTCGAGGAAGCTCTCCTCCCGGACGCGATCGACTCCGCCCGCAAGTGGGCATCCGGATGGAAGCCCTTCCATCGGCAGCACCCCTGAAATACTGACGATACTCTTCCCAAAAGCACCTCTTCGCGTTCTTCCGAAAGATTCACGCAGCCCCATCCCGACAGGGATACTCCCTGAAATGCGCCCCGAATTCCGATTCGAGCTTATTAATTAAAAACTAAATAAAAATTTTTATTAAAGATTTTTACTCTGATGTTTGTAATCATATTGACATATTCATTCCTCTCGCTTAGGATTTCCTCTGAGGGTTCATTCGCAATCAACGAGATGGGATGCTGCGCAAAAACGGAGTGCCGCAAAAGGAGACGATGAGAGTGAAGGAAAAGTGCAGTCCCGTGGATTCCCTTCTGTTTGCGACGAACAGGGTCCTGAAGAGCGTCATGGAGATGCAGAAGAGGGCCGGTGACCTTCAGAGCGTGTACTCGAGCGTCGCGCGGCAGTGGAGGTAGGACGGAATATCTGCCGCCTCGCCGGAGCGAAGAACGGGAGTCCGCGCGCGAACGCCGTCGCGGACTCCCGTCGACATCACCGGAAAGAGCGACCGCGCCGCCCTTTCAGCGCGCATTCCCGCTGATGTCGATAATATCCCGCAATAACGCGAAGGCCGTCTGCGGTCCCCCGGCACCCAAACCCGTGAAACACACCTGCCCGGTCGTATCCGTCGAAAACACGATCCCGTTCGCCGTACCCGGAAGACTCGCGAGCGGGTGGTCCGCGCCGATGAAGCGCGGTCGCACCGAAATTCTCGGCCGTGCGGTCGCTCCGGTTCGCGGACGTTCGGCCGAAGCGATCAGGCGGATCGCCCCGCCTCGTTTCGCCGCGTCGGAGACCGCCCCCGGCGTCAGGCCGCAGATGCCTTCGACGTCGACATCCCCGAGCGACACCGAGGGGTACCCCAGAAAGGATTGCGCGAGGATCATGGCCTTCAGGGCCGTGTCCCATCCATCGAGATCGTTCCCCGGTTCGGCCTCGGCGTACCCTTCAGTCTGCGCTTCGGAAAGCGCCGCGTCGAACGTCGCCCCTGTCTTCATGCGCTCGATCATGTAGTTGC
>CALFXN010000160.1 GCA_937957815.1 uncultured Synergistales bacterium | reverse complement strand
TGCAGCTCGGCGTGACGAACTACGGCCAGATGACAGCCGGGGGATGGATGTACATCGGCCCGCAGGGGATCGTCCACGGCACGTACAACACAATCCTCAACGCCGCGCGCATGAAGTTCGGCGTCGGTCCCCGCGAAAGCCTCGGGGGAATCCTGTACGTCACGTCCGGTCTCGGCGGCATGAGCGGCGCACAGCCCAAGGCGGCCGAGATCGCGGGCGCGGTCGCCATCGTCGCGGAGGTCGACGCGTCGCGCATCGGGACGCGGCACAGCCAGGGGTGGGTCAGGGAGATCGTCGATACTCCGGAAAAGGCCTTCGCGATGGCTCGCGAGGCGCTCGACGCCCGGCGCCCCCTCTCGATCGCCTACCACGGCAACATCGTCACGCTGCTCGAGTACGCCTGCGACCACGACATCGCGATCCAGCTCCTCTCCGATCAGACGTCGTGCCACGCGGCCTACGACGGAGGCTATTGCCCCGTCTCCCTGACCTACAAAGAGCGGACGAAAATGCTTCACGAGGATCCCGCACGCTTCCGAACGCTCGTCGATGCGTCGCTCCGCCGCCACTTCGAGGCGATCCGCCGCCTCGTCGCCAGAGGGAGCTTTTTCTTCGACTACGGCAACTCCTTCCTCCGGGCGATCTTCGACGCGGGCGTCACAGAGGTCGCGAAGAACGGAAAGGACACCTACGAAGGGTTCATCTGGCCCTCCTACGTCGAGGACATCATGGGACCCCTGCTTTTCGACTACGGGTACGGCCCCTTCCGATGGGTCTGCCTGAGCGGAAGACCCGAGGATCTCGCGGCGACAGACCGGGCCGCGATGGAGTGCATCGACCCGAACCGGCGGAGCCAGGACTACGACAACTGGGCATGGATCCGCGACGCGGAGAAAAACGCGCTCGTCGTCGGGACGCAGGCCCGGATCCTCTATCAGGACGCCGAGGGGCGGACCCGGATCGCGCTGAAGTTCAACGAAATGGTCCGATCCGGCGAGATCGGTCCCGTCATGCTCGGTCGCGACCACCACGACGTTTCAGGGACGGACGGCCCGTTCCGCGAGACGGCCAACATCCGGGACGGAAGCAACATCTGCGCCGATATGGCGACGCAAACCTTCGCGGGTAACGCGGCGCGCGGAATGACGCTCTGCGCGCTCCACAACGGCGGAGGCGTGGGCATCGGCAAGTGCGTCAACGGCGGCTTCGGCCTGCTGCTCGACGGCCGTCCCGAAACCGACGACATCATCAGGTCCGCGATGATGTGGGACGTCCTCGGAGGCGTGGCCCGAAGGGCCTGGGCGCGCAACCGGAACGCCATGGAGGTCGGCCGCGAGGTGAACCGGAAGTATCCTGGAGAGTATCACATCACGCTCCCGTATTCGGTGGAGGACTCTCCCGTGGAAAAGGCCGTGGACGAACTCTTCGCACGGTCAGGTCATCACGGGACGTAACGGACGACCGCAATTCCGGTTTCACGAATCTTTCGACCGACTTCGCATCGTGATACACTAACGCACGAAACGGATCGACAGGGATGGTGCACATTCTATGGACCTGTTTCTCGAACAGCTTTTCAACGGTCTCGCGATCGGAGCGATATACGCCCTCATCACGCTGGGACTCGCACTCGTCTACGGCATCCTCGGCGTCCTCCACGTAGCGCATGCCGGAGTCTACACCATCGGCGCCTACGTGGGGTACGGCGTGTTCGCGGCAACCGGGAACCTCGCGCTCGCCTTCGCCGTCTCCATGGCGTTCTGCGCGCTCTGCGGAATCGCCATCGAACGGCTCGTCTACGCTCCGCTGATGAAATATCCCCCTTATGTTCCCCTGATCAGCAGTATCGCGCTCTTCATGGCCGTCGAAGAGGTATGCCGACTCGTCGCTGGACCTTATGTCCTGTCGTTCAGCACGAATCTCCCCTTTCCGGCCCTCTCGTTCGCTGGGGTCCGTTTTTCGCCGAACCTGGTCGGGGTGTACGTCATCTCGGGAACGATTTTTTTCCTGCTCTGGTTCCTGACGACGAAGACCGAGACCGGACTCGCGCTCCGCGCGACCGCGATGGACGCTCCGATCGCATCGTCCGTCGGGATCAACAGCGCCCTGGCCGTCGACACTGCATTCGCGCTCGGCTCCGCCATCGCCGCCGTCGCGGGGATTCTCGTCGGGATCTACTACAACGAGGTCCATCCCGACATGGGTGCGATGCCCGCGTACAAGTCGCTGGCGCTGATCGTCGTCGGCGGACTCGGATCGGTCGAGGGCGCGGTCGCGGCGTCGCTGCTCCTCGGCGTCGCAGAAACGCTGCTGATCGGATTCGCGGCCATTCCGCTCCCCCGGGACGCACTGGCCTTTATCGCGATGATCGTCGTCCTGATGTGGCGCCCGACGGGCCTCTTCGGGACCAGGTCGTGACACGCCGTTCCGGAGGAGGCATCGACACATGAGCACCTACTTCATCACGATCTCGACCTTTATCGCAATCCAGGCGATCGTCGCCTACGGACTCAACATCATCGTCGGATACGCGGGACAGATTTCGCTCGGACACGCGGCGTTCTTCGGCATCGGCGCCTACTCGGCGGGAATTCTCGCGACGAAGGGAGGCCTCTCTTTCTGGGCCGCGCTTCCGCTCGTCCTGCTGATCTGCGGCGTCCTCGGCGTCATCCTCGGCCTTCCGAGCCTGCGCGTCAGGGAGGATTTCCTCGCCATCACGACGATCGGAATCAACTTCATCGTCGAAGCCGTCTTCCTGTACGTACCCTTCTTCGGCGGGGCCATGGGGCTCGGCGGCATCCCAAAGATCGTCCTCTTCGGAACCCGTCTCAAGGGGGAATCGCTTTTCGCGCTCTGTCTCGCCTGCCTCGCGATCGTCATCCTGCTCTGCCGGTGGTTCACGAAGAGCTGGGCAGGCCTCGGGTGCCGCGCGATCGCTTCGGACGAGACGGCCGCGTCGAGCATGGGGATTTCCCCCGTTCGCTTCAAACTCCTCGCGTTCGTGCTCGGGACCGTGATCGCCGGTCTCGGAGGAGCGCTCTACGCCCACAGGATGGGATTCATCACTCCCGCCGACTTCGGCTTCCCCGTCTCGACGATGATGCTCTCGATCATCGTCCTCGGAGGCATCGGAACACTGTGGGGCCCGCTTCTCGGCGCCGTCATCCTCGGCGCGCTCCCCGAGCTCTTCCGTCCGCTCGCGGACTACCGGATGCTGCTTTACGGCGCGTTGCTGCTCCTGATGGTCCGCTTCCAGCCCGGCGGACTTCTCGGCGAGGCGAGCATCCTGAAAAACATTCTCGCACGCATGAAGGGGGGAAACGGGAATGCCAGGTGATACAACATCCCCGATCCTTTCCGTCAGGGAGCTCTCGAAGCATTTCGGCGGTCTCCGGGCCGTCGACGGAGTCTCGTTCGACCTCATGACGGGAGAGATCCTCGGACTCCTCGGCCCGAACGGCGCGGGAAAGACGACATGTTTCAACATGATCTCCGGCGTCTATGCGCCCACCGGGGGAACGATTCTCTTCGGCGGGAGGAGGACCGACGGCTTCGAACCCCACGAGATGGCGGAGCTCGGCGTCGGCCGGACGTTCCAGATCGTTCGACCGTTCGCGACGATGACCGTCGCCGAAAACGTCATGACGGCCCTCGGACGGTCGAACTATTCCGGACTCCACGCGATCCTCAGAGCATGGAACACGACGGGGACGCGGCGACGCGCGATGGAGCTCCTCGAAAGGGTCGGACTCGCATCCTACGCCGACAGGAAGGCGGGGCAACTTCCGCTCGGAGACCATCGGCGCCTCGAAATCGCCAGGGCGCTCGCGCTCGAGCCGAAACTCCTGCTTCTCGACGAGTCGTTCTCCGGGCTCCGGCACGAGGAAATCGGCGTCATGGAAAAGCTCATCCTCTCGCTGTCGGCGTCCGGGCTCTCGATTCTTCTCATCGAACACAACATGAAGGTCGCGATGACGCTCTCGCATCGCGTCGTCGTCCTGGACCACGGCAGGAAGCTCGCCGAGGGGAGCCCCGCCGACGTCGCGTCGAACCCCGACGTCATCGAAGCCTACCTCGGAAAGGGGGGGATCACGGATGCTGCTGTCGGTCTCTGATCTCTCGGTCGCCTATGCGGGCGTCACGGCGGTCTCCGGCGCCTCCTTCTCGGTGAAGGAGGGCGAACTCGTGTCGATCATCGGCGCGAACGGCGCCGGAAAGACGTCGATCCTCAACGCGGTCATGGGGCTCGTCCCGTCCGCGGGCGGACGCATCGAATTCGACGGCGCGGACGTCACGCGGCTTCCGCCGCACATCCGGGCCAGGCGGAAAATGCGCATCGTCCCGGAACGCGCGAGGGTGTTCGCGCACCTGACCGTCCGCGACAACCTCCTCGTCGGAGCCTACGGACTCCGCAGGACGATCGATCTCGACCGGAAGCTGTCGTGGCTCTACGGCTTCTTTCCCATCCTCGAGGAACGGTCCTCGCAACCCGCGCGGACGCTTTCCGGCGGCGAGCAGCAGCAGCTCTCGATCGCCCGGGCGCTGATCTCCGACCCGAAGCTCCTTCTCGTCGACGAAATTTCGATGGGGCTCATGCCGAAACTCGTCGAAACCGTTTTCGAGGCACTCCGCGACCTGAACCGGGAACACGGAATCACGATCCTTCTCGTCGAACAGAACGCGCTCGCGTCGCTCAGGATATCGAACCGCGGGTACGTTCTGGAGGCGGGGCGCATCGCGCTCGAGGGAACCGCCGAGTCGCTCGTCCGCGACGAAGGGGTCCGCGAGGCCTATCTCGGCATCTAGTTTCATTCGTCACGGCATCACGACCGCTTCCCGGAGAGGAGCGGCGATCATTGGAGGAGGTGTGCACCATGGCAATCGGAAAGGTGTTTCGTACCACTTTCGTCGTCCTGTGTCTGTCGGCGCTTTTCGTTTCCGCAGCCGGAGCGGAGGGAACCATAAGAATCGGTCTTCTCGCCCCGCTGACGGGCAAGGCGGCCGACGACGGCCTCAACGTCAAGAACTCCGTCGAAATGGCCGTGGAAAAGATCAACGCCGAAGGCGGCGTTCTGGGCAAGAAGATCGAACTCATCACGTACGACGACAGGGCCGAGCCGAAGGACGCCGTGGCTCTCGCGCACAAGCTCATCGAACAGGACAAGATCGTCGGCTTCGTCGCGGGATCCTACAGCTTCCCGACGCGGGCGGTCGCCCCGATCTTCCAGGAGGCGGAAGTTCCGCTCGTCGCGGCGTACGCGCTGCATCCTGACATCACGAAGGCCGGGGATTACTGTTTCCGGAACGGCTTCCTCGGAACCGTCGAGGGACGCGGGTGCGCCCACGTCGCCGTGAAAATGCTCGGTTCGAAGAAGCTCGCCCTCATCCACGCCGATAACGATTTCGGCCGTACGCTCTCCGAAGGCGCCAGGAAGTACGTCGAGAAGTACGCTCCGGACACGAAGATCGTCCACGAGGCCGTCTATCCGTTCGCCGAGAAGGACTACACCGCCTACCTCACGAAGATCAAGGCCGAAAACCCGGACGTCATCATCGCGAGCGGCTACTTCTTCCAGATGGGCCCGCTGCTCAAGCAGGCCCGGGAGATGGGAATCACCGCGAAGATCGTCGG
The DNA here is from genome assembly GCA_937957815.1 of uncultured Synergistales bacterium. Lineage (GTDB taxonomy): Bacteria > Synergistota > Synergistia > Synergistales > Aminobacteriaceae > CALFXN01. The sequence goes on along the minus strand of CALFXN010000160.1, from coordinate 4,128 downwards.
CGAGGAGGGAGCGGACTCCCCGATCCTCTTCAACATCGCCGGGAAGGCCGCCGACGGGTTCATCATCGTCACGAACCTCGACCGCGACGACAAGCGCCCGTTCGTCCAGGAGTACCTCAAGAAGTACAAGGAGCGCTACGGAATCGACACGTGCATGACGGGAGCTTCCGGATACGACGCGTTTCTGATCATCATCAACGGCATCAAAACGGCCGGAAGTCTCGAACCGAAGAAGATCCGCGACGCGATCGCCACCACGAAGAACTTCGACGGAATGACGGGCGTCATCAAGGGCTTCACCCCCGAACGCGAAGTCGTGAAACCGCTTCAGGTCCAGATCGTCAAGGACGGGAACTTCCATCACTACGCCGTCATCGACGATCCCGAGCTCATCGCGCAGTAAAACCGGTTCTCCGCGGAAAGAGGGCAGCCGCCGGCTTCGAGCCGGCGGCTGCCCTTATTTGCGATGTATCAGTTCACGCGCCACGCTCCCGATCAGACGTCCATCGCAGCGAGCGCGGCCTGAGCCAGTACCGCCGCCCCGACCGGGATGGCGCTTTCGTCCGCGACGAACCTCGGGCTATGCCACGGATGAACGGCGCCGATCGCCTCGTTGCCGACGCCAAGCCAGAACATGCATCCCGGGACGACCTGCTGGAAGAGCGCGAAATCTTCGCCGCCCATCGACGGCGTCGCCTGGACGATCAGCTCTCTTCCGACGATGGCCTCAGCCGCACGGACGCAACAGGCATACGAGCGGACGTCGTTCGTCACCGCCGGAAGGTCGCGCCGGATCTCGACCTCCGCGCAGCATCCGAGTCCCGAGGCAACGGATTCGGCGACGCGCCGGATCCGCTCGTGAAGCGCATTCCTGACCTCCGGGCGGAACGACCGAACGGTGCCGGTCATTTCGACATCCTCGGGGATCACGTTGTTCGCCGCGCCGCCGTGGACCGTTCCGAACGAGATGACGGCCGCGTCCTGGGGATCGACGTTCCGGCTCACGATCGTCTGCAGGTTCATGACGACCGACGCCGCCGCGACGACCGGGTCGGCGGAGCGATGAGGAATCGCGCCGTGCGACCCGACGCCGAGGATGCGGATTTTCAGCGTGTCCACGGCGGCCATCAGCGGCCCTTCCTTCACGACGATCGTTCCGGCGGGATACGCCGGATGATTGTGCAGACCGAAGATCATACCGACAGTCGGGTCCGAGAGAGCGCCGTCGCGCAGGATCGCCTCCGCTCCCCTGTTGATTTCCTCCGCGGGCTGGAAGAGCATCACGACGCCGCCAGGTACCGTCCCATCCCTGCGCGCCTCGGCGAGCATCCGCGCGGCTCCGAGAGCGCAGGCGGTATGGATGTCGTGCCCGCACGCGTGCATCAGCCCCGGGGACGTCGACGCGAAATCGAGCCCTGTATTTTCCTGCACGGGGAGCGCGTCGATGTCCGCGCGGATCGCGACCGTCGGCGAACCGGGGACACCGTCGAGAACGCCCCGAACCCCCGTTCCGCCGACGCGCCGGACGGAATACCCCCATTCGTCGAGGAACGTGGCAATCTTGGCTCCCGTACGTTCCTCGCGGAAGCTCAGTTCGGGATGCCGGTGAAGATCGCGCCGGACCTCCGTCATCCACCCCGCGAGCTGCGACGCCCGCGCGGAGAAATTCATCAGCGGGCTTCCGGCGCCGTCCCGTCGACGTAGCGCCGCGGGACGCGCGGACCTATCATCGCGCCGATCGTGGCCACGATCGTGTCGAGCTTCTTAGCGTATTCGTAGATCGTGATCTCCTCGACGCCCTGGCGACCGATCAGGACGACCTCGTCGCCGACCGCCGCGTCAGGAATCGCCGATACGTTCACCATGCACTGATCCATACAGATTCTCCCGACGACGGGGCACCGCTTCCCATGCACGAGAACATCGGCCCTGTTCGAGAGGGCGCGCGCGAAACCGTCGGCATAGCCGACCGGCAGGACGGCGAGTTTCTCGTCCGAATGCGTCGTGTAGGTCAGGCCATAGCTGACGCCCTTGCCGGCCGGAACCGTCCGGAGCGCCGAAATGGTCGTCCTGAAGGAGAATCCCGGAAGGATCGGTACCGAGCGCGGAACGTCGTCCGTCGGGTACATTCCGGCGACGAGCTGCCCCGGACGGACGCCGCTCATGGCCCACTCGGGCCTGTAAAGCGTTCCGCCGGAATTGCAGCAGTGCCGGATCGGGATAGCGATCCCTTTTCTCTCGATCGCGGCGAGAGCTTCGAGAAACAGCCGGTGCTGTTCGTTCGTATACGTCAGGTCGGCGCCGTCGGACGTCGCGAAGTGCGTAAAGATTCCTTCGCAGACGATCCCGGGCAATGCCGCGATCTCCGAGACCGTCGACGCCGCGTTGTCCGGCAAGAACCCGATGCGTCCCATTCCCGTATCGATCTTGATGTGGACGAGCGCCTTTTTCCCCTGTTTCACCGCGGCGGCCGAAAGGACGCGGGCCATCTCCATGTCGGTGATCGAAGCCCGGATTCCGTGCCGCACATATTCGCCCGCCGCATCGTACGGCGACGCGCCGAGCACGAGAACTGCGTCCGTGATGCCTCCTTCGCGCAACTCTATCGCCTCGTCGGCCGTCGCGACGATAAAGTAGTCCGCGCCTTCCTGTTTCAGCGCCCACGCGACGGGAACGGCTCCGAGATTGTACGCGTTCGCCTTGATGACCCCGAAGACGCGGGGGTCTTTCCCGCTCCATCCGTCCGGACGGATATGCTTCATGATGGCCCTGTAGTTCGCTCTGATATTGTCCAGTCGTACTTCCATCCACGTCGGTCGCAACGTCATCGTTTCAGTCCTCCTCCCGAATCGCCAGCGGAGCGGCGCTCAGGCCCTCCGCAGTACCTTCCCCGGGCGCGCGCCGAGAAGTGTATTCCGCGTCACGACGACCCTTCCGTTCACGATGACATGGTCGATTCCCTCGGGATACTGGTGCGGATTCGTGAAAGTCGCCATGTCCCTGATCGTCGCCGGATCGAACACCACGACATCCGCGAAGAACCCTTCCTGCAACTGGCCTCTGCCCCGGATACCGATTTTCGAGGCCGGCATCGACGTGATTTTTCTGATTGCGTCCTCGAGCGAAAGGAGGCGTTCGTCCCGGACGTACTTCCCGAGCAGGCGCGGGAACGAACCGTATCCCCTCGGATGCGGACGTCCCCCCGCGCGCGGCGCCGTCACCCACGAATCGGAAATCACGGCGGAGAGCGGGTGCGCGATCACCGTGCGAACATCTTCCTCGTCCATTCCGAAGAGAACCATCGTCGCCTCCGCCTTCACATCGAGGAGCCAGTCGAAGAACGAATCGAACGGATCGTCGGGCTTGCGTCCCGCGATGATCTGTTCGAGCGACATGCCGTCATACCGTGGTTCGGTGCGGCATTCCGCGATCACGATATTCTTCCAGCCGATACCGCGGATCCAGTTTTCCTCTTTCATCGTCCCTTCGCCGATCGCCGCCGCGAATTCAGCGCGCTGCGCCGGGTCCGCGAGACGTGCGAGCATCGCTCCGATACCGCCTTCGAGCGCCTGCGACGGAAGGAGCGCCGTAATCGTCGTCATCGCCGCGGGATACGGATACACGTCGCACGAGACGTCGACGCCGCGCTCCCTCGCCTGCTCCATGATCCGGAGCGTCGCGTTCACCTTTCCCCAGTTTCCGCGACTCGCCGCCTTGTGATGGGAGATTTCCACCGGGATCCGGTTCGCCTCGCCGACCGCTATGGCCTCGTCCACGGATTCGATGAGGTGGTCGCCCTCGTTGCGGATATGCGTCGTATAGACGGCTCCGAACGGCGCGAGGACCTCCGCGAGCTCAGTCATCTCGCGACACGACGTATAGCTTCCGGGTGGATAGATCAGACCGGACGACATTCCGAACGCCCCGTGCTCGAGTTCGTCACGGAGCAGCGTTTTCATCCGCGCCATCTCATCCGGCGTCGCAGGTTCAGGATCGAACCCCTTGACCGCGATCCGGAGCGTCCCCTGGCCGACGAGCGGCGCGATGTTCAGGATCGTGCCCGAACGTTCGACGCAGTCGAAGAATTCAGGAAGCATCGACCAGTCCCAGGAGTACTCGCTCTTCTTG
>CALFXN010000159.1 GCA_937957815.1 uncultured Synergistales bacterium | reverse complement strand
TACGGAATATGTTATTAGGAGGAGTGTTCCATGATCGCCTATTGCGGCATCGACTGTTCCAAATGCGAAAGCCGCCTCGCGACCCAGTCCGGGAGCGACGAGGATCTTGCGAAAATCGCGGACAGGATGGCGACGCTCTACAACACCGAGGTCAGGCCCGAAGACGTCCTCTGCGACGGATGCAAGGAGGGCGAGCGGCATTTCTACTTCTGCTCCAACATGTGCGCCATGCGGAAGTGCTGCGCCGGGAAGCGCTACGACACCTGCGCCGAGTGCGGCGACTTCCCCTGCGCGGACCTTCAGGCCGTTCTGGACCACGTCCCGGACGCACGGAGCAACCTCGAAAAGCTGCGCACTCGCTGAAGAAATTCCTCCGCGACCGCAAACCGGCTGACGACGTCCTCGCGGAGTATTGAAATCCTTTGAATACCGTGCGCCCTGAATTGAGCCGCGTATCGTTTTCGTATCGTCGCCTTCTTTCGCTCTCGTCCTCGAATTTCCGATCCTTCAACGGCGCCTCGTCCTTCGGTCCTTTTTTCCGGAACCGCCGTCACTCTCCCGAACTCCCTTGCGAATGAAGTCTCTCGACGGGGCGTTTCCTTCGCCGCCTCGACCGAACCATCAAGTTGAAGTACCATGTTTCATGGGGTATTTCTCATCCAGAAACGCAAAGGAGTTGAAACGAATGCCGGCGATAATCGACATGGAACGATTGGCGCGGGATGTCGGGGCGCTTCCTCCGGAGGGGCAAAGGACCGTATGGAACATGGTCCAGCACCTGCGAAAAAGCATTGCGCGTCAGAGCGACGACGACGCCCTCGAAACGGAAATCTCCGAATTCGAAGCGCTTGGACGCCCTCTTTCGGACAGCGAACGTGAAGAACTCCGAAGAGACCTCCTATAAACCCGGTCAGATCGTCCGGGCGAACTTTCCCTTCTCCGACCTTCCGGAAGAGAAGAACCGGCCGATTCTCGTATGGAAAGATACGGGAGATCGGCTTGTCGTGAGCATGATCACGAGCAGAATCCGATACGGGAAATGGGAAGTCGCCATCTCTCCCGATGCTGGAAACGGACTGAGCAAGCCCAGCGTCATCCGAATCGACAAGACGATATCCATCGAAAAGTCTCGCATAACGACGGACGCTGCGTGGAAAATTGGAGAAGCAAACCCCTTCGTCCTCATCGTTGCGAAGGAAAAACTTGCGGAGTGGCTTGATTCGCACGTCTGAAGCCGAAGAAAACGGATGGAGTTCCGTCTTCCGGGGAGGCGAGGACTCTCCGGATCGTTGCCGTCGTCGTTCATCACGAACCTGAAGGCGGGGGTCGGGGAGAGCTTTCCGGAATGATAGAATATTTGTTCGTGAGCCGAAAACGGATTTTGTCATAAGGGGGAATGTTCCATGATCGCCTATTGCGGCATCGACTGTTCCAAATGCGAAAGCTACCTCGCGACCCAGTCGGGAAGCGAAGAGGAGCTTGCGAAAATCGCCGACAAGCTGT
>CALFXN010000158.1 GCA_937957815.1 uncultured Synergistales bacterium | reverse complement strand
AGATAAGGCCACGTGACTGGAGTTCAGACGTGTGCTCTTCCGATCTCGAACATCGACATGAACATGGAACGCGGACTCTACTCGCTGCGGGGAACCCTGCAGGGAACGCTCTCGTCCGGAACCGGCGGGGCGTTCCAGATCGGGCTCGCGTCCGAACCAGGAATCCGCCGGATCGTCGCCTACGCGTGCCGCGCGGCGCTCGAACGCGGCGAATCCGTCGTCACGCTCGCGTCGAAGTCGAACGCGCTTCCCCAGATCTACGGATACTGGGAGGAAGTCGCAGCCGACGAGGGGGCGAAACACGGCGTGTCCATCCGTCCCGTGAACGTCGACGCGATGTGCTACCACCTCGTGCGGACCCCAGATCTCTACGGCGTCATCGTCGCGCCGAACATGTTCGGCGACATCGTGAGCGACCTCCTCGCGGGTCTCGCGGGCGGACTCGGCGTCGCGGCGGGGGCGGACATCGGCGACTCGCTCTCGATGTTCGAGCCGATCCACGGCTCCGCGCCGGACATCGCGGGAACCGGGAAGGCGAATCCGATCGCGGCGATTCTGACGGGCGCGCTGCTCCTCGAACACATCGGACACAGGGACGCCGCACGGGCCGTCGAGGATGCCGTCGCGAAACACCTCGCCTCGGTTCCCGAACGCGACCTTCCGTTCGAATTCGGAGGCGAGGGGACGACGAGCGCGACGGGAGACGGTATCGCGTCGATGATATGAACCGAGACGTCGGCCGTTGGATCAGATAGGCGAAGCGAAGGGCGCCCTCGGACAACCGACAGGGGGCACGTCCTTCGCTTCATCGCTTTTCGGCGATCCGGAAACGGCGTCAGGCGAGCCAGAAGGCGAGCAATCCCGCGAAGAACAGCGACGGAAGCATGTTCAGCACCGGGATCTTCCTGATTCCGAGGATCGAGATTCCCATCCCGATCAGGAGGACGCCTCCCGTTGCCGTAATTTCCGCCACGACCGCAGGAACGAGCACCGACTGCAACGAGCGGGCGAGAATCGCCAGAGTCCCCTGATACAGAAACACGGGGATCGACGACGAAAGCACGCCGATGCCCATCGAAGAGGCGAGCGCGACCGACGCCACGCCGTCCATGACGGCCTTCGTCGCGAGAAGCGTGTGCGTCCCGCGAAGTCCCTCTTCGAACACCCCGAGAATCGCGACCGATCCGACGCAGAACAGCAGCGACGACGTCACCATCCCCTCGGAGAACTCCTTGCCGCCGATCTTGAGCCGCGCGCGAAGCCGATCGACGAGGCCGTCCGTACGACCCTCGAGCCGGAGAACCTCCCCGAGGATCGTCCCGAGAACGATGCTGCACACGAGAATCAAAATATTCGCCGTCTTCTGCGCCATGCTCAGTCCGAGAAAGAGCGTCACGAGCCCCATCCCGAGCAGGGTCGTCTCCATGATGCGTTTCGGGAAGCGCGAGGTCAGCAGAACGCCGGCCGCGCCTCCGACGAGAATCGCGCCGCTGTTGAGCGCCGTGCCGAGAAGGGGGATGTGCGTGAAGAATTCCATCATGGGAAACACCTCGCAGCGTAGGAATATCCAGCCGAATCACGTGAAAAGGAAGTATACGATATGAAACAGGGAAGTCAAGCGCTCCGCTACGATCCTCTCCGCTATCGCGGAGAGGACGGGTAACGGCAATTCGTGGTATTCTTGCAGACAGACGCGGCGCACATAGCTCCGCAAAGGGGGGCCATTCATGACACTCACGCAATCGCTGCGCGACCTGCTTCTGTCCGCCGGGGCCGACCGCGTCGGGATCGCCGATCTCAGCTCCATCGGCGACCGCGACCGGCCCGACCTCCCGACAGGAGTCTCGATCGTCGTCGCACTGGACCCGGATATCATCGCCGGGGTCTCCGACGGCCCGACGCGCGAATACGAAGGGGAATACACACGTTCCAACGCGCTTCTGACGGACCTCGCCGAGAAAGGGGCGGCGTTCCTCCGGGCGGCCGGATACGACGCGAAGGCCTACGCGGCGTCCGCAGGGAACTACGATCGGATCACATGGACATCACCGCTGCCGCACAAGATCGCGGCCACGCGATCGGGAATCGGATGGATCGGGAAATCGGACATCCTCGTCACGCGCGAATTCGGATCGGCCGTCAGGCTCTCGACGATTCTCACGAACGCCCCGCTCGATCCCGGCGATCCCGTCGAGGTCGCCTCCTGCGGAGCGTGTTCCGAATGCGTTCGTCTCTGCCCGGCGCACGCTCCGTCGGGAAAATCGTGGCGCGCCGGGCTCCACAGGGACGAGTTCCTCGACATCCGGGCCTGCGCCGCGGAACTCCTGCGCGTCAGGGACGAACGCGCACTGTCGCACATGATCTGCGGACGCTGCATCGCCGCATGCCCGTGGACGAAGCGATATCTGGCGTCCGCGAAAACGCCCGACGCCGCTCTACAACGACCGCTTTCCGACGCCGGCCCCGTACACGGGGATGCTCCCGGACCGCGTCGCGGC
>CALFXN010000157.1 GCA_937957815.1 uncultured Synergistales bacterium | reverse complement strand
CGGCTCCCCTCGCGATGGAAACGGACGCCTTCAGGTCGCTCCCTTCGGCGATCAGTTCGTCGATCACATGCCGGACCTGTTCGAGGACATGCTCCTCCGTATCGGAGGTGAGGAGCCGCCGGTCGAACGTCACTCTGCACTTCTCGGGAACGACGCTGGCTCCGGGATACGGAGTCGATATGATGTCCGTGAGTTCCATGATGCCCTTTCCGAGAACGGGGTGCTCGTCCGGAACGAACCGGCGTTCCAGACGGGCAAGCAGAGGTACCATTGCCTTGACCGCATTGACGCCGACCTCGGGACTCGAGGAATGCGCGGACCTGCCGTACGTTTCAAGCACTACTTCCGCCCTCCCACGCTGTCCGCGCATCAGGTTCAGCGAGGAAGGCTCTCCGATGACGACACAGTCCGGCGCGCATCGGCTCCCGATACTTTCCGAAGCGACCCCCTCGAAACATTCTTCATGAACGCATCCCGCGACGACGACTTCTCCGCAGATACCCCGGAGATTCCTCTTCGCCAGACCGGCGGCCTGCGTCATCGCCGACAGGTTTCCCTTCATGTCGGTCGTTCCGCGGCCGTAGATCTTTCCGCCGGAGACGTCCGCGGAATACGGAGCGTGCGTCCAGAGCGACGGATCGGCGACATCGACGTGATCCATATGTCCCTCGAACAGGATCCTTTTTCCTCCGTCACCGAGACGAACGCGTCCGATGACGTTTCCGTATCCGTCCCGTTCGACGGAATCGAAACCGAGCGCCCGCATCTCCCGTTCGAGAAGATCCGCGACATCGCGCTCCCTGCCGGATAGGCTCGGTTTTTTGATCATCTCTCTGCAAAAGGCGACAAGGGCCTCTCGATCGCGTGCTTCCATGGCAAAGATCACTCCTTCACGAATTCTGCTACCGGATTGAACGACGTCACCGGGCGAAACGGACGACCTCGCCGGCCCCGGACGACGTGAACCCGGAATTTTCGATGACGATCCGACCGTTGACGATGACGTGGGTTATTCCCTTCGGGTACTGCTTCGGCGCCTCGTAGGTCGCCGTATCGATGACGGAATCGGGATCGAAGACGACGACGTCCGCGCGATAGCCTTCCCGGAGCAGGCCTCTGTCCTTTATCCTGAAGATCGACGCCGGACGCCCCGTCATTTTGTGAATGGCCGTACGCAGATCAAGAACCTTCTTTTCCCGGACATACCGCCCGAGGACACGGGGATACGTCCCGTAGACCCTTGGGTGCGGGTGAGACCCGAGGATTCCGTCCGTACAGACGTTTTGCAGCGGATGGGCGAGGATCTTCTCGATGTGTTCCTCGAGACCGTAAAAATTCACCATGCCGACCGACATATCCTCTTCGAGCAGGAGATCGAGCGTTGCGTCGATCGGATCTTTTCCACGGAGAAGGCCGATCTGGGACAGGCTCTTCCCGACCACATCGGCATTTTTCGTTGTCTTGACGAACGAGACGAAGATGTTGTCGATCCCCGCGAAATCCACGAAGTTGTCCCACCCCGGAATGCCGGCGTCGATATCCTTCTTCATCCGCGCGCGCGCTTCGGCGTCCTTCAGGCGGAGAATCGCCTTTTCCGTTCCCCCGTCGTGCGCCCAGGGCGGCATGACGACGCTCAAGGTCGTACTTCCCGCAGTGTAGGGGTACTGGTCGACGGAGACCGGCATCTCCCGCGCCGCCGCCTCGAGCTTCTCCATGACCGGTTCGAAAAGACTGGCGTGTTTCTTGCCGCACACTTTGAAGTGGGAAAAATGAATGTGGCATCCCGATTCCCTGCCGATGGCGAACACCTCGTCCATGGACTTCAGGATATCGGCGGCCTCGCTTCTCTGGTGAATCACGAACGGCAGGCCGTACTTCGCCAGCACCCGCGTCACCTCGACAAGTTCCCGATGTGATGCGTACGGACACGGGGGGTAGATCAGACCGATGGACATACCGACGGCTCCCGCCTCGATCCCAGCCTCGGTGAGGTCCGCCATCCTCCGGATCTCGGCGTCCGCCGCCTCCCTGATTCCGAGGCCGACGACGCAGAGCCGCACGTTTCCGAACGGTACGAGATACGCGATATTCGGCCCCAGTTTCTGCCGCGACAGTCGGTCGAGGTATTCGGCGGAGGAATTCCAGTCCCACTCGACCTCGTACTGCCCTTCGAGCCCCGCCATCGACTTCTTCCACGATTCCAGGTATTCCGGAACGATCGGCGCGAGCGACATGCCGTCCTGTCCGATGATGTCCGTCGTAACGCCCTGAGCGGTCTTGTTCGTGATGGCTGGGTCGAAGAGCGCGACCAGGTCGGAATGGCTGTGGGTATCGACGAATCCCGGAGCGACGGCCATCCTC
>CALFXN010000156.1 GCA_937957815.1 uncultured Synergistales bacterium | reverse complement strand
CGCACCTCGAAGCTCACGTTGTTCGTCGCGCGCAGCGCGCCGAAATCCCTGACGAGAGAATCCACCCGAAGAATCACGGAATCCCCGATCACAGCGATCCCCCCTCCGCTTTTCCCTCGAGCCTCTTCCTCCGGAGCTCGGCGAAGCGCCCCACGCATCCGTTCGGGATCAGCGCGACGATGACGATCGTCGCAATCCCGAGGACCGCGAGGTGATAGTGGCCGAAACTGCTCCACGCGACTTCGGAAACGAACTGGAAGAGAATCGCTCCGACTGTGGGACCGAGCACGGTTCCGAGACCGCCGACGAGCAGGATTACGATCGCGTTCACGGCGATCATGACATTGAACATTTCGTCCGGGGAGATGAACGACATCCAGTACGCGTAAATCGACCCCGCGAGGCTCGTGATCGCGGCGCTGATGCCCCAGTTGACGACCTTGCAGAGCGTCGTGTTGATACCCATGGAGTTCGCCGCATCCTCGTTCGCCCTGATCGCCCGGATTCCGAACCCGAAGCGGCTTCGCAGGATCAGGGCCGTTGCGGCGTTCGCAAGCACGAGAAGAACGAGCATCGCGAAGTAGAAAAAGACAGACGCCTGCGCCGGCGTCGCGTTCAGGATCGGCAGCGTCGTCCCCATCGCGCCTCCCGTGAACTCAACGTTCTGCACGACGGACATCAGCGCGCCGGAGACTCCGATCGTCGCCACGGCGAAGTAGTGCCCGCGGAGCCGTAAAACCGGCAGTCCGATGAGAATGCTGATCGCGACGCTGACCGCCGTTGCGATCGGAAGCGTCAGGAAGAACGGAATTCCGGCCCCCATGGCGACAGCCGTGCCATAGCCGCCGACCGCGAAGAACATGGCGTTTCCGAACGGGACGTACCCCATGAACCCGGACATCAGGTTGATGCCCTGGGCGATGACTCCGTACATGAACATGACCGTGAGAACACGGGCCCAATACCCGGAGAGAACCACCGGGAGCGAAACGAGGAGCGCAAGCGCACCGATCAGGACCGGAATGTGCTTTTTCGTCATCGACGTCACCGCCCCGACCTACGCGAAGAACTTCCTGCCCAGAAGACCGTACGGCCTCCAGAGCAGCACCGCGACCATAATGACCATACCGAGGGACTCCTGCCATTCCGCGCCGAAGAACGAGACGCCAGCGGTTTCGGCGATGCCGAGGAGAATTCCGCCGGCCGCGGCTCCCCAGATATTCCCGAGTCCGCCGAGAATCGCGATGATGAACACCTTTCCGACAATCATGCCGACAAGATGCGGCGAGAAGCTGTAGATACTGGCCCACAGCGCCCCCGCCCCGCCTGCGAGCGCGGATCCGAGCGCGAAATTCACGAGATACATCCGCTGGATGTCGATTCCC
>CALFXN010000155.1 GCA_937957815.1 uncultured Synergistales bacterium | reverse complement strand
TTCGATCGTTGTCGGCGGAATTCTCGGCAACAGGAAGGGGGTCAACATCCCGGGAGCTGACATCTCGCTTCCCGCACTTTCGGAGAAAGATATCGACGACATCGGATGGGGGATTGCGAATGAGCTCGATTATCTCGCGGTCTCGTTCGTGAAGAACCGGGAGGATATCGTCAATGTCCGCCGTGTCCTTGAAGAACGCGGCGGTTCGATGAAGATCATCGCCAAGATCGAGACGAGACAGGCGGTCGACCGGCTCGATGACATCATCGAAGTCGTCGACGGGATGATGATCGCCCGCGGAGATCTGGGAGTCGAAATACCGACGGAGGAAGTCCCCCTCGTGCAGAAGCGCATCGTCGACATGTGCCGTGCCAAGGGAAAGGCGGTTATCGTAGCGACGCAGATGCTCGACTCGATGATCCGGAACCCGCGACCGACTCGGGCCGAGGCAAGCGATGTCGCGAATGCGGTTCTGGACGGTGCCGATGCCGTCATGCTTTCCGGCGAAACGGCGAACGGAGCGTACCCCGTCAAATCCGTCGAAACGATGCGGCGAATCGTTCAGCGCGCCGAAGTCGAGTTCGACGCATGGCAGCGTCCGCTTCACAGCATCGCGAAGGTTACCGGAATTCCCGATGCCGTGAGCGGCGCTTCAGTATCCGTCGCAAGGGACATGAAGGCGACGACGATCATTTCGATGACGAGCAGCGGAAGCACCGCAAAGATGGTGAGCAGGTACAGGCCGCCATGCTCGATCGTCGGCATGACTCCGTCGCGGAAAACCTGGAGGGAACTCGCCCTTCACTGGGGGGTCTCCCCGGTCATGTGCGGCAGAATTTTCGGCGAATGCGACGCCGTCGCGGAGGCAATCAAGACGGCGCTGGCGGAGGGTTGCATCAGCGAAGGGGATATCGTCGTCGTGACGGCGGGAATGCCGCTCGGAACTCCGGGGTCCACGAACATGCTTCAGGTGCATACGGTCGGGAGAATTCTCGCCCGGGGACTTTCGCTCCTCAAAAGGGAAGCCTATGGGCGCATCGTGATCGCGAGGAACGGTCAGGAAGCCATGGAGAAAATGTCGCAGGGGGCAATCCTTGTGGCGAATGCGACGGATATCGATTTTGTCGGTGCGATGCGGAAGGCCTCCGCTGTCATAACGGAGACGGGAGGGCTCACGTCCCATGCGGCGGTCGTCTCTCTGGAATTGGGGATCCCATGTATCGTGAGCGTGGAACGGGCGACGTCGATTCTTCGCGACGGAATGTTCGTCACCGTGGACGGAACGAGAGGTCTCGTCTATCACGGAAATGTTCGTCTCGGCTCGGAGGAATGACGTTTTATCTTCGTTTGCCTCTTCGAAGAACGGTTATTCCATTGTGGAGTGAACTCCGAAGCGAGGCTCCGAGGATCGGGGCCGTTCTCGTCGCGATTTTCCATTTCGGAGGGCGCGATTCGCGGATCCTCTTTCTGCGCCGTTCTCAGGATCTGAGCCACCATGCAGGAGAAATGTGTTTCCCCGGAGGGGAACGTGAGTGCGAAGACGCATCCCCGTGGGAAACGGCTCTTCGCGAAGCCCGGGAGGAGATACTGCTCGACCCGCGCCGCGTCGAACCGGTGTGTCCATTACCCAAAGCGCATGCGTTCGTCAGCGGATTCGATGTCTTTCCGGTGCTCGGGTTTGTCGACTGCACAAACGGGGGTGCAGAACTCAAACCGAACGAGGGGGAGATCGTGTCGTACTGCCTCGCGGATATCTCACGCCTCGACGGAGGGGCGCGTCTCCGGACATTCGAGTGCCGGGGGCGGCTCGTGCAATCTCCGGAATATGTCCTTGAAGACGGGAGTGTCGTATGGGGTGTCACTGGGACGATTCTCTCGAATGTTCTCTTCGGATTTCATCGGGAGGGATGGTTTCGATGACGCTTCTTGGGGCACACGTTTCCGTCGCGGGGGGACTTGAGAAAGCTTTCGAACGCGGAGAATCGATCGGTTGCAACGCGATGCAGATTTTTACGAAAAATCAGTTGCAATGGAGAAGCGCACCATTGCCCGTGGCCGTATGCGAACGGTTTCTCAGGAGATGGCGCGAAAGCCCGATTCAAAAGGTCGTTGCCCATGCGTCGTATCTCATCAATCTCGCGGATCCCGGCTCTCTCGGCGAGCGAAGCGCGTTGTCGCTCCAGGACGAGGTCGAACGATGCGATTCGCTCGGAATCCCGGATATCGTCCTTCACCCTGGTTCGGCGAAGGTCCGGTCTGCCGAAGACGCTCTTTCGATCGTCTCGAACCGACTCGGGACGGTTCTGGAACGAGCGGAAGGGAGAAGGGTCAGAATCCTGCTCGAAACGATGGCCGGGCAGGGAACCTTTCTCGGAGCCAGACTCGAGGAACTGGAAACCCTTCTCGAGGGAACCGGATGGGACCAGAGAATCGGAGTATGTCTCGATACGTGCCATCTCTTTGCGTCGGGGTACGAGTTCCGGACACCCGAATCGTACGCCCGGCTGACGGACGCCATGGATCGCCTCTTCGGTCTCGAGCGCGTCGGATGCATCCATATCAACGACAGCGCGCACGCCAGAGGAAGGCGTTTGGATCGCCACAGCCATATCGGAGAAGGAGAAATCGGTTTGTCTCCGTTCGGATACTTCATAACCGATGAACGTTTTTCCTGCGTTCCCTGTATACTGGA
>CALFXN010000154.1 GCA_937957815.1 uncultured Synergistales bacterium | reverse complement strand
GGAGCGGCCTGAAGTGCGAACTCCTGTTGCCGTCGACGTAGACCGTCTCGATGTTCGTCTCCGCGATGCTCCAGTCGTGGTGTTTGCTCATGATCAGCATGTCCAGCTCGAACTCGTAGCCTGAATGCTCGATTCGGAGCAGTTGGGGGATGATCCGGGAGGAGATCCCCCGGAGCCCCGTCTGCGTATCCGAGAGTCTGCGTCCCACGAGAAGCCGGAAGAGCAGAAGAATCGTCCTGTTTCCGACGAGGCTTCTGAGGGGTACGCCGCGGGAAAAGCGTCGCGCTCCGAGAATCAGGTCCGCGGCTCCCGCGTCCAGCAATCCGGCGACCCTGCGGATATCGGCCGGGGTATGCTGCCCGTCCGCATCGGCGGTGACCGCTCCCGCCGCGTTCGGGAAACGGCAGAGGACGTCGTTCAGGCCCGTTTTCAAAGCGTTTCCCTTTCCGAGATTGACCGCGTGTCGCAGGAGCGTCACTCCGGGAAAGGCGGCGAGTCGCGCGAAGAGGGGGCCGCAACTCGGATCGCTGCCGTCGTCCACGAGGACGACGGAAAGAAATTCCTCGGGAAAGGAGGTCATTTCCCGGACGAGCCGTTCGAGTTCCGGTCCGGGGTTGTAGGCGGGAATGACGAGGACGATATTCAGGAGTCACCACTCCCTTCGTTCCCGTCCGGACGGAGCGGAATCAGCTTTGACCCGGCTCCGTGGTGGACGGAGAAAAAGAAGTCCCGGGACAGGGTCCCGGGCGCGAAAAGACGCGCATACTTCGACCGAAGCGAGTCTTTCGCGTTTCCGAAGAATACGAAGTCGTACCCGGCGAGTTCCGTTTCCCACGTTGCCGCGTCGGGCTCGCCGTTCCATTTCTCCCAGTTCGTCCGGACGGGAAAGAGCTCGTACTTCGTCACGACCCGCTCGAAGCCGTCGGATCCCTCCCAGACGATGTACACGCGGCTTCCCGGGGGAAGGACGGACCGCATGAAGCGAAATTCCGGCCCGAACCCCTCCCTCAACGGCAATCGTCCGGTCTCGAACGTCTCCGGGTTCGGAGGCGCCGCGAGCAGCAGTGCCGCGGCGAACGCGGCCGACGCCCACCCGCGGTTTCCGGCGAGGAGGCTCGCCGCGACGAGGATCGCTCCGGTGAGCCAGATGGCCACGTACCGTGCGTACCCCGCAAGCGCGGGGCCCTCTTCGTCATCGAAGGCGAACATGTACAGGACGAGCATTCCCGCGAGAAACGCCCCCCAGAAAATGAAAAACACGGCAAAGGCCCACGGGGAGGCGATTCGGGGACGGACTTTGCGATACGCGGCGAGACACGTGACGGCAATCAGCGCGATCCACGCGACGAGGGGCGCTCCCCTGAAGAACGGCGTCTCTCCGACGCGGAAGCGTTCCGCAGTCTCATTTTCGAGCCCGCCGACGGGAACCGTGAGAAGCGCCTTCGCGAAATTTCCCCTGATGGTCCGCAGTTTTTCGGGCGCGTCGCCCGAGAATGCCCCGACGACTCCGTGAAAATCGATCAGAGCGAGGTTGAACGTCGTGTCATCGAGGTCGTGCGTCCGGCTCCAGCGGTCCCACGAGAGTTTCGCGCCGAGGGGGAGCGCGATCAGCAGCAGGGCGACCAGTACGGAAGAACGCGTCGTCCGGAAATCCCGGCCGCGCGTCAGCGCGTGGACGGGAAAGGCCGCGAGCAGGACGCAGCAGATCGCGAGAAGCGATCCCACTCTCTTGACGAGCGGCAGAAGCGCCAGGGATGGGAGCAGGAACGCGAGATCGGTCGCGCTCTGCGCGAGGATCGCCCCGGCCGCCGTATACCCGAACGTCATGCCGAGCGCGATGTCGACGCACATCGAATAGAAGCCGAGTCCGAACCCCGATGTCAGGCTCGCGAGGGTTGCGATGCCGGAAACGAACGCGAGCGGCTTTCCGGTCGTCGTGCGCTCGAGGAGCGGGAGTCCCTGGCTCAGGATGAGGACGAAGTTGCCGAGGTAGCACACGGGTTCGAAGTCCCCCCCGCAGCGGAGGAAGAAATAGTGGAGGAGGTCCGTGGCCTGCGGGTAGTTCAGGCAGTAACCGATGCAGGAAGACGCGTCCCGGAGCGACGCGGTCGCCAGCATTTCGCGGCTGGAGATCCCCCAGAAGGAGAACTCGTCCCAGATGTGGAAGTTTCCGTCCCGGAACCACCAGCAGAAGAGAATGAGGGAGGCGAAGGCGGCCGCCGAGGCGGGAGTCGCCATCAGGCGACGGAACGCCCCGCAGCGGTACAGCAGAAAAACGGCCGGGGCGAGAACGGCGATCCCTCCGTACAGCAGTGCCGTCGTCCCTGCGGAAAGACATCCGGACAGCGCGCACGCATAAAGAACGGCCACGATCGCCGGAACGACCGCGGCAAAGCAGCGTCCGAAGGAATTTTTCGTCGCGGCTATCGTCGCGGCCGTCCATCCCGTGACGGACGCGAGCGGAAGAATGATTCCGATCCAGTATCCCATCGCTGCGGTTCACGCTCCGAGTCGAACATGGGGCGGAAATCCTCCCCGGAAACGCAGGGTCCGATCGCGACAGTATAGCACCTTGCCCGATGGAAGGAAGATCCCGTTACTCCGGAAGCGGCCCGATGCCTTTCATCAGGTGGGCGACGAGAATCTCGTCCGCCGGAAGTAACGTGTAGTCGGAAAGACGCGCCGGAGAGATCCATCTGGCGGAATCGTGGCT
>CALFXN010000153.1 GCA_937957815.1 uncultured Synergistales bacterium | reverse complement strand
CAGGGATCCGCTCACCGGACTCGCAAACCGGCGCGTCTTCGAACAGGCGCTCGACGATCTCGTTGACGGGGAAAAGCACGGAGCGCTTCTGCTCGTCGACGTCGACGATTTCAAGAAGGTCAACGACACGCTCGGGCACCAGGAAGGCGATCGCATTCTCCGTCTGATCGCGGGCGTCCTGCAACGATGTGTGCGGACAAGCGACATATCCGCACGTATCGGCGGCGACGAGTTCGCCCTGCTCCTGCCGGACTGCGACGTGAAGACGGCGGGCAGAATCGCGGAACGGATCTGTTCCGACGTGATGCGCGCTACGAAAGGGGTCGGGGTTTCCGTCGGCGTATCCCTCTGCTCTCCGCCTACGGACAGGCAGACATTCATGGCGTCCGCAGACCGGGAGCTGTACCGGGCGAAGCTCGCCGGGAAGGGAAGGGCTTTCATGCCCCCTCCTTCTCCTCCGGCTATCCGGCGATGACAGCGAAGAAACGGAGCGGATCGACTCCCGTATTCAGCAGTGCGTGTTTCTGCCCCCTCATCGTGAGCATGACGTCGCCCGGCTCGACGGAATGCCGGCTTCCGTCATCGTCCTCGAAGACACCTCTTCCCGAAAGGATGACGTAGCATTCTTCGTCGTTCTCGTGCGAATGCAGACCGACGGACGATCCAACTGCCAGCTCCATCATTCCGGCCATCGTGAACCGGCTCCCCTTCGGGCCTTCTCCCTTCGGAATCGCGTACAGGCAACGAAGTTCTCCCTCGCCGCCCGCCGGATTCTTCCTGACGGCATTCTTCTGATTCTGGACGCGAATCAACATATCACTCTCTCCTTCCGTTGTGTTCCATCCCCCTCTGGGAGAAATACCCCGATGATGATAGAGTATCGGGGTTCTCGTCAAGGAGGAACCGATACGTGCATGCGTTGATCCCGTTTCTGTTCATGGCGAATTTCGCCGTATACGCGTTTTCGAATACGTTCTTCTTTCTCGCCCCGTATCTTCAATCGCAGGGGATGTCGTCCTCGGATGCGGGACTTATCGTAAGCGTTTTCTATGCCGCGACGACCTTCGCACGTCCTGTCGGAGGGTGGATCGTCGAACGGTGCGGCGTGCGCCGCTCCATGATCGCATCTTCATTCGGGTGCGCCGTCGCGTCGGCGGCCTTCGCATTCCTCGGGAGCGATCCCGTTCCGCTCGTCACCGTCCGTGTTTTGACGGGGGGCTGCTTCAGCGTCTTTGTCGTCGCGATGACGACATACCAGGCGATTTCGGTCCCGGAGGAAATCCGCGGCGCGTCGTTCGCGCTCGTTACAATCGGAAGCGTCTTTCCGCTCTTCACGGTCGTCCCGTTTTCCGATTTCCTGCTTCGTACGGGGTCGTCAGTCCTGTTCCTGAGCATGCCTCCCATCGCGGCAGCCGCCTGTCTTCTGCTTTCGGTACGACTCCGGCCCATCGCCCTGCCGACGACCGGAAACGACCGGAGATCCTGGGGGACGTACGGGGATCTGTTCCAAACAACGCCCGCAGTCCGCATGGCGACATCCTGCCTTCTTTTCGGCCTGTGCGACGCGTCCATCGTCTATCTTTCGAGCTTCGCGCTCGGAAAGGGTCTGGTTCCATCCGCCTTCATGATACCGAATGCCATCGGCGCGACGCTCATCCGTTTCTTCGGACGAGACCTGTTCAACCGTCTTCCACGCACGCGGCTCGCAGGGCCATCCTTCGCCCTGATGGCCGTGTGCCTCGTCGCGACATCCTACGCATCCTCGAATCTCCTCTTCGCGTTCTGCGGCCTCGTCTACGGAATGGGAATGGGATACGCCTTCCCGGCGCACCTTTCTTTCACAGGAGACCTCGTCCCGGCGAACCTTCGCGCGAAGGCGTCATCACTCGTGTTTTTCTCGATGGACTTCAGCTGGTTCCTGTTGCCGCTCTACATGGGCTATGCGGCTGAGGCCTTCGGAATCGTGCCGTCGTTTCGCGCGTTCGCTTTCTTCTGCGTCGCCGCATCGCTTTTCATTACATGGATATGGATTCCCCCGAACAAAACACGACAAACGCGACCGCGCCCTTCCGGTGACTGAAGGCACCGACGAAAAAACCGCCACCCCATGGATCGGACCGCAACGGCAGTACGGCGGAACCGCCACTCTCCGCCACATGATCGAGCGCTTCCGCGAGCGTCGGGTCCATTTCCCGGATGGCACGTCCCGCAGGGTCGGAAAATCCGCGTTCCAGAAGAAACTTCCCCCCCTGCCCATTCCATTCGGACAAGCGGATATCGCCCGCTCCCCCCCTCCGTTCCCTGTGAACCGAACACAGGAAAAACGGAAAAGGAAATTCCATGAAAACCGAATGATATCGGTTTCTCACCTCTGAAAGAGCCGATTTCGAAAGGTTCCGTTCGGCCATGCCGCTGAAGAGATCGGAGAGGAAACGCATGAATCCGATTTCTTCCGAGTCCCAGGTTTTTTTTCTGTCGATGCACTCAAGCACAAAAACGCCGAGGACCGTCCCGCGCAGGACAACCGGAGCGGCGAAAAACCCCCCGATCTTTCGCTCCCGGAGACGCTCCATGGCCATACTTCCCCTCTCGGCGACGACCCCGAGATCCTCGAGAACCACAAAACGATCCATGCGAAGGCGGTTCCACATCCATCCCTCGTGCCGAAGCGCATGGGCATTTCCGTCGTCTTCGACATCGGGAATCCCGCGACGCGTCCAGGCTGCAGGATCACCGAAGGGTCCAGCCTCGAGAGAAACGAAACACGCGCGGTCGCAGTCCGAAAAGAGCCCCGCGTGCTGCAGAGCTTCCGTAACAACCGGCTCGAGATAGGATGACAACATCACGGAAAGGGCGATCTGCGAAGAGAGCTTCTCGCGCCGGAGCTGTCTTCGAAGGCGATTTTCGTTTTCCTTGCGATCGGTGATATCCCAGTAGGCACAGTAAATCCCCGTGGCGCCCGACGGAAGCCTGACCGGAGCATGGACCAGCGCGACGTCGATCTCGGTACCGTCCCGACGTTTCCGCTTCGTGTCGACGCTCACACGCTTTCCTTGCAGAACGAGCTGCTCGAGTGCGAGGGACTGAAGTCCGACAGGCCCTCCCGCGATCTTCTCCCGAAGAAACTTTCCGCATAGTTCCGCCGGAGAGGGGAATCCGAACAGACGAAGAAACGCGTCATTGACATCCAGAACGGTCCCCGAGGAGTCCAGAAGCGCGATTCCCAACGGAGCGGCGTTGAAGAGTGTTTCATAATGACGGCACTTCGACTCGAAGGATGTTTCCCCGGAACGTCCCCGCGAAAGATCCGTTATCGACAGCAGGATTGTGTCACCCGGCGGTTCGCCTCTTCCGGCGAACGACCATCCGATCCGTGCTGGAAAGACTCGTCCGACTGCGGTATGAACGTCCCGTTCCCGTTCCGGCGGACAGGCTCCGGAGATAAGTGCGCACAGATCGCCGGCCGAAAGGACATTGTCGTTTCCGAAGAGCAGTTTTTGCAGGAGTTCACGATCGTCCGTTCCGAAGAGATTCGTAAACGGTCTGTTTGCGCAGACGAGGGAGAGTGTGAGGCAGGGCGTTTCATCGTTCCCGAATGCCGAGGCGGCGTCCGGAAGATCGATCTGCGCAAGAGGAAGCGGGTTCGCATTCAGAAGCCGGGAATATCCCGTCGCGATGGCGATGTCGAGTGCGCGGCGAACCTGAATGTCATCGAAGGGTGGGGAAAGAAGCGCCGTCGCTCCTGCCCCGGCCGCCGTACGGGAATTCTCGGGACGCGCATCCCGGGACAGAATGCACCCGGCACCGAGGGGACATTCCGCCGCAAGCGACGACAGGACGGGTGAAAAAAGGGAAGAACCGACCACCGCGGTATCGACAAGCGCGTAATCGGCTCTTCCCTTCTCCTTCGCTTCTTCGACCGAGTGAAACACTCCACCAACCCGGAATCCGCAACTTCGGAGAACTTCCGGCAACGTATCTCCGCAGTCGCTTCCCGGGTGAAGAACGAGCAGGATCGTTTCGCGCATGCGCCCACTCTCCCTGTCGAAAGACGGAGTCGGTGTCTAGTCGAGGAAATCCCTGAGCTTTCTGCTTCTGCTCGGATGCCGGAGTTTTCTGAGCGCCTTCGCTTCGATCTGACGGATACGCTCCCGCGTAACGCCGAATTTCTTGCCGACCTCTTCAAGAGTGTACGAACGGCCGTCCTCGAGGCCGAAACGGAAGTGAAGGACCTCCCGCTCCCGCTCCGAGAGGTTGTCGAGCATCTCTTCGATCTGTTCACGAAGCAGATGGCTCGCGGCGGACTCCTCCGGGCTCGGGAGATCCCGATCCTCGATGAAGTCTCCGAGCTGGCTGTCCTCTTCCTCTCCGATCGGGGTTTCCAGAGACACCGGGAGCTGCGCGATGCGGCGGATTTCCTCCACCTTTCCGGGTTCGATGTCCATCTCCCTGGAAATCTCCTCGTCCGTCGGTTCCCTGCCGAGCCGCTGCACGAGCTGCCGAGACACGCGCACCATCTTGTTGATCGTCTCGACCATGTGGACGGGGACGCGGATCGTCCGGGCCTGGTCCGCGATTGCGCGCGTGATCGCCTGCCGGATCCACCACGTCGCGTAGGTGCTGAACTTGAACCCCTTCCGGTAGTCGAATTTCTCAACGGCGCGTATCAGTCCGAGATTCCCTTCCTGAATGAGATCAAGGAAGAGCATGCCTCTTCCGATGTACTTCTTCGCGATGCTCACGACAAGGCGCAGGTTCGCGTCGATGATCTTCTGTTTCGCGACGGGGTCGCCTGCCTCGACGCGCTTTGCAAGCTCGACCTCTTCCTCGGGCCCGAGAAGGGGGACCTTGCCGATCTCCCTGAGATACATCCTGACCGGGTCGGTGAGCGGGATGTCGTCGAGCTTTCCCGGTTCTCCGTCGAACGACGGCTGAATAAGGGTGTCTTCATCCGTTCCCCTTGCCGTCGTTTCCTTCGGTTCCTCTTCGGTCTCGACTTCGCTTTCCGGCTCGGCCTCTATCTCGTCTTCCTGAACCTTGAGCCCGTGATCGAGCAGAGCCGTGTAGACGCTGTCCAGCAGATCGGCATTCCACATGTCGTCGTGGAACACCTTCTCGATGTCTTCCTGCGTGACGCTCGCCTTTCCATGGTCTTGCGCTTCGCGAATCAGTTCATGAATCTTCCCCTGATTCTCCGGGGACATATCGCTCGTCATGCCGTCCTTCAGGATGCTGCCCTCCACCGGTTTCGTTTCCTTCATTATCGATGCGGTCCCTCCTGCCGACGGTTCGGCGTTTTCGAGTGTGAATTTGTATTATACCCCCGGATCGATTTTCCCGCGAAGAATCCGGATCATCGTTCGATACGGATTCCGGGGAGCCTCGGGAATCGTATTTCCGGCGACGGCCCCACCGAACGGCGTGTCTCCTCGATTTCCATGTCGTTGAGCAGACGACTGATCTGCAGGTCCCGCAGGTTGTCGGTTTCGAAGGGGATGAAGAATCGGAGATAGCCGAAATGCTCCGCGTAGAAGGGGATCTCCTTCATCCTCGGGGCCGCTTCGAGAAGTTCAGAGAACGAAATCAGGAAGGCATCTTCATCGAAAAACGGATCCGGGCTGACGAAGATGATCGCCTTGAACTCCTCGCGGGGAATGTCGCGATCCCAGACACGACACGAAGACACCCCGGCCGAAATACTCCGGCAAAGCCCCGACGCATCCTCCGCGACGCGCTCCATTTCCGCGGAATACCCGAACACCATCGTGAATCCTAGGTCCAGTCTGATGTCGCGCTCCGGAAGGAACATGCTGTCGCGCAGGAGGTTGCCGACATTGCCGCTCCTGAGACTGCTCATGCAGTAGAACTCGCTTCCCAGGGAGAGCGCGCGTGCCGCGACCCTTTCAAGGTCGGCGCTGAACAACAGATTGACCGACACGGGATTGTAGTCGACACCCAGGGGGAACCACGGCGCGACTTCCATGTCCACACTCGAATCCCAGTATGGAAGGGACAGGGAGATCCCTCCTACGCGCTCTTCGGGTGTTCCCGAAGGAGACGGCAGACGTGCGAGACGAGGTCGTTGATCTCCGGCTTCGTGATCTGAGCCTCGGCACCGACGCTCGCAGCCTTGATCTTGATGTCTTTCGCCATGATCGACGAGAAGACGACGATCGGGATGGACTTCATCGCGGCGTTTTCCTTGACGCGCCTCGTGAGGGCGAGTCCGTCGAGACGAGGCATTTCCACATCCGTCACGAGAAGCGAATACCCGTCCGGCGTTTCCGAGAGACGGTCCCACGCATCCTTGCCGTCCCCGACGAGCACGACGTTATTGAATCCTCCCTGGGAGAGGACGTTCTGCAGCTGTTTTCGGATCAGCGGCGAGTCCTCGGCGACGAGTATCCTGTACGCGTCGAGATCGCCGAGCTCCTCCGTGAGCGTCCTCGCTCTGGCGGGGTCAAGGGCGTAACGCTCGGAAAGCGAAGGGTTGATCGACTGCACGATGGCTTCGTAGTCGAGGAGCAGAACGTTCCTGTGATCGCGCTTGATGACGTACAGGACGTATTCCCCGAGGAACGTCCCCGTCAGCGATGAGTCCAGCTCCTCGGAGTTGATCCTGTAAATCCGTTCGACGGAGTCGACGACGAACCCGAGTTTGATCTCGTTGAACTCCGCGATGATGATCTTGCTCGACTCGAGCGGAACCTTCGAAGCGATACCGAGATGCTTCCGGAGATCCATCAGGGGAAGAACCTCTCCACGAACGGACGTGATTCCGATCATGGACGACGGTGCGTCGGGAATCGAGCGGCACCCCGTCCACCGAAGAATCTCACGGGTTTTGTCCACATTGATTGCGAAGGTCTGTTCCCCGAGAAAGAAAACGACAACCTGCCATTCGTTCGTACCGACTTCAGTGATGACCTTCCTGACTTCTTCCATGGCCCGGGCCCCCCTTCAGCGTTTTCCGGCGTTTATTCACAGAACTATAGCTCATGAGAAACCCCGCAACAAGGGCGGAAAGATTCTGCTATACTGTTGAGTCCGAAGAAAATCATAACGGACTCCAAGGAGAATGTCATGTTATCACATATCGTCACGTGGCTGGTTCAGACAATCGGTTCCATGGGGTATACGGGAGTCGTGGCCCTCATGTTCCTCGAATCCTCGTTCTTCCCCTTTCCGAGTGAAGTCGTCGTTCCCCCGGCCGGCTATCTCGCCTCGAAGGGCGAGATGAATCTCGGCATCGTGATCGCCGCCGGAATTCTCGGCAGTATCCTCGGAGCCCTTTTCAATTACTGGATAGCGGTTCGCTTCGGTCGGTCGTTTTTCAGGAAATACGGAAAGTACTTCTTCGTCAGCGAGGCGTCGCTCGACAAGGCTGACGCTTTCTTCGCCCGGCACGGCCACATCAGCACTTTCATCGGACGCCTCCTTCCGGTAATCCGCCAGTACATCTCCCTGCCCGCCGGCATAGCCCGAATGAACATCATGGTGTTTTGCGTTTTCACGGCCATCGGATCCGGGATCTGGGTCGTCGTCCTCGCGATCGCCGGATACTGGATTGGCAACAACGAGGCTCTCGTCGGTCGTTTTCTGCACCAGGCAACCATCGTTGCGATCATCTTCTGTGCCGTTCTGGCGGGTGCGTACATCTTCTGGTACAAAAAGCGAAGGAAGGCTTCCGCCTAACCGCCACCCGCATCGATCACCGCCATGAGAAGATGTGAATGCGCCTCGGGCGACGCATGGATGGAATCGGCGAATGTCGACGCCGTTCTTCGCGCGAGACGGAGGTATTCTTTTTCTTTTGTCGCCCCGTACGCCAAGACAAGCGCGCGGGCCATTGCGGCGTTGCCTGACGGGATCGCCCCGTCGTACGCGTCCCGGATCGGAAGAAACAGCCGCGGATCGTTCCTGACGCTCATATCGAACCCACCGTGCCTTTCGTCCCAGAAACGACGCACCGCGTGCGTGACAAGCGCCTCCCCCTCCCTGAGCCAGCGGGCGTCCTTCGTGGATTCGTGGAGTTCAAGGAAGCCGCAGGCAAGAGCGGCGTAGTCCTGAAGCATCCCCGAAACCGCCGTTTCTCCGCCGATGAACCGGTGTCGCAGCTCTCCCTTCCCGTCCCAGAGGGTTTTGTGAATGAAATTCGCGGCATGGACAGCGCCGTCGATATATTCCTTCTTTCCGAGAAGACGACCTGCGCAGGCGAGCGCCGAGATCGCGAGTCCGTTCCAGTCCGTCAGGATCTTTTCGTCGCGGAATGGGCGGCTTCTGGTGTCGCGCGCGGCGAGAAGGGCCTTCGACGCCCCCGAAATCCGACGCTCGATCTCCGACAGGGAGAGTTTCATCATCGACGCGAGTTCCTCCGTCGTCATCGCGCGTCTGAGAACATTCATCCCGAGCGTATTCACGCCGCCGTGACGTCCGAGATTCCCTTCCCGTCGCACGGAATACGCCGCGACGAGAAGGGGAATGTCCTCTTCCGTCATACGCGCGCGAAATTCCTCGTCGGACCAGAGGTAATACTTCCCTTCGACCCCTTCGGAATCCGCGTCTATCGCCGCAACGAACGCCCCCTCCGGAGAGCGGAGTTCCCTGTACAGGAAGCTGACGATATCCCTGCAGTACTCGACGTAGAAAGGATCGTTCAGGATCCGGAACGCCTCCGCCGCGGTCTGAAGAAGCAGTGCCTGGTCGTAGAGCATCTTCTCGAAGTGCGGCACGCTCCACTGGTCGTCGACGGAATATCGGAAGAAGCCACCACCGAGGTGATCGTGGATTCCGCCGTTCCACATACGCCGGAGCGTGATGGCGACCATGTTCAGCGCCTCCGGATCCCTGTATTCCTCTCCGTATCGCAGGAGGAACGACAGTCTGTGCGGCACGGGGAACTTCGGCGCCCCGAAAAAGCCGCCCCACGTCGCGTCGAACGCATCCCTGAGTTTTCCGTACGCACGTACCGTCTCGGAACGTCCGGGGCATCCGCCACCCCTCGGAATGGCGTCCTTTCGGAGCGCTTCCACGATGGAATCGGCCGACTTCTCGATCGCCTCCCGCTGTGTCGCCCAGAGCCAGCGGACGCGCGGAATCATGTCCACAAGCCCCGGCTGGGCTTCGCTTCCCCTCTTCGGAAGGTAGGTCGCCGCGAAAAAAGGTTTCCCCTCGGGGGTCATGAAGACATTGAGAGGCCAGCCGCCGCTCTTGTTGAGAACCCGGCAGGCCGCCATATACGTCATGTCGATGTCGGGGCGCTCCTCCCGGTCCACCTTGACGGGGATGAACGCCGCATTCAGAAGAGACGCTACCTCCGTGTCGCTGAAGCTCTCGCGTTCCATCACATGGCACCAGTGACACGTGGAATACCCGCATGAAAGAAAGACGGGTTTATCCTCCTTCTTCGCTCGCTCGAATGCCTCGTCGCCCCACGGGAGCCAGGCGACGGGATTTTCTGCATGCTGCCGGAGGTAGGGGCTTTTTTCCTTCGCAAGTCCGTTCGGAGTCATGGAATCATCGTCCCCCGTTCATCCTTCTACGTGAAATGTCGGGAATCCCGCCTCCGGCAGGGTCGGAAGATCGGCGACCGAGGGAATCGTCCGCCACGCCCCAACCTCGAGCAGATCGACCTTCCGGAAGTTCCCGGACTCGACTCCGATGCCGCGCACGCCCGCAGCAACGGCACTCCGCATATCGTCACACGTGTCGCCGACGTACCAGGTTTCAGCGCGATCAACGCCGAGGAATTCCATACTCCTCAGGAGAACATCGGGGCTCGGTTTCGGCATCGCGACATCCTGGAGACCGACAACCGAATCGAAAAGGTCCGCAATGCCGGTGGCCTGGAGTGCCGGCATCGCGTTCCGCCGGTTCGACGCGACTCCAAGCATGATCCCCCGCTCCCGCAGCGACTCGAGAACCACTTTCGTCCCCGGGAAGAGCCGCAACCCGTCATACTCCTTCGAAACGAACATCCGCCTGTATTCCTCGAGCCACGATTCGTCGAAGGCGCCCCAGAGAGCCACCCAGGATTCCGCGATCGGCAAACCGATGACCCCG
>CALFXN010000152.1 GCA_937957815.1 uncultured Synergistales bacterium | reverse complement strand
CATCATGTGTCCGATGTCGAGCGTCGCGAGGACGACGAGCTGCGCGGCCGTCGCGGGCAGGATATGCCGGAAGACCGTTCGGATTCCGGTCGTTCCGGAAACCTTCGCGGCCGCGACGTACTCGCGGTTCTTGACCGAAAGCACGAGGCTCCGGATGATCCGCGCGTACCACGCCCAGTGCGTCAGGACGACGGCGATGACGACGTTGACGATCCCCGTGCCGAGGATTCCGGTCAGGAACATCGCCAGGATGATCGTCGGAAAGGTCAGGAACGTGTCGCAGAGGCGCATCAGCACCGAGTCGACGATGCCGCCGCACAGCGCGGAGACGCATCCGACCGTGGTGCTCGCAACGAGGATCATCGCGAGGATGACCGAGACGGCGCCGAGCGACGTCCGCGCCCCGAACGCGAGGCGCGAGAGGACGTCCCGGCCGAGGTGGTCGGTTCCGAGCCAGTGCTCGGCGCTCGGTCCCTCCAGCTTGCGTTCGAGGTGCGTGTCGACGGGGTCGCCCGAGCCGACGATCGGGGCGAAGAGCGCAAGCCCGGCGATGAACGCGAGAATCACGGCCGCGACGGCGACGAGCGGCTGCCGGAAGAACGTCATTGCCGTTCCCCGCTTCCGAGGCGAAGCCGCGGATCGAGCCACGCGCAGAGGATATCGGAGGCGAGCGTGCAGAGCACGAACACGACCGTCATGAATAGGATGAAGCACTGGAGCACGGGGTAGTCGCGGTTCGATATCGCGAAGAGCGCATACCGCCCGACGCCCGGCCAGGCGAAGATGTTTTCGACGATGACCGCCCCGCCCAGAAGCTCTCCGAGGTGCATTCCGATCGCGGTCACGACGGGAAGCAGCGCGTTGCGCAGCACGTGGAGCAGCATCGCGCCCTTCGTGAGGCCCCGGGAGCGCGCGTAGAGTATGGAGCGGCTTTTCATCTGCTCGAGAAGCGACGCGCGGATGAAGCGGATATTGATCGCGATCGACATGAGCGACAGTGTCGCGAGCGGCATGATGTAGTGCGCGGGCGTTCCGCGCCCCATCGGCGGCAGGACCTTGAGGACGACCGAGAAGAGCGTCACGAGCATCAGGCCGAACCAGAATCCCGGCAGCGAGACGCCGACGAACGCGAAGACGCGCGTCGCGTGGTCGAGCAGGCGGTCCTTGCGGAGCGCCGCCAGGATGCCGAGCGGAAAGCTGACGAGAAGCGTCACGGCGAGCGCCTTGAACGCGAGGTCCAGCGTCACCGGCATCGACCGGAGAATCCCTTCCAGAACGGGCCGCTTCGACGTGTACGAAATGCCGAAATCCAGGCGCAGCGCCCGCCCGAGCCAGTCGACGTACTGCACGGCGAGCGGTCGGTCGAGTCCGAGCGAGCTTCGCGCCTCGGCCATGGCCTCGTCGGTCGGAGGGATGTTCGACAGCTGGAGATAGGCCATCGCGGGGTCTCCTTTCGCCATGCGGAGCATCAGGAAGACGACGACGGACATCAGCAGAAGGATCGGGACGAGCGCGAGCAGACGCCGCGCGATGAATTTCAGCATCGTTCGGGGACGCCTACTTCCGTTCGCTCATCCGTTCGAACGGAACGACATACTGGAGCACGGAGAATGGAAAGTCCGCGATTTTCTTCGAGTAGACCGCAAGTTGCGTGGGATAGGTCAGCGGCAGATAGACGGCCTGTTCGTGAAGCGTCGTCAGGATTTCCCGGTAGAGCTTCGCGCGTTCGGCCTCGTCGGTGGCGCTCAGCACCTTCGTGATCGATGCGTCGAGGTCCTTCTTCATCGGCAACCCGACCTGCGCCTGATAGTCGGCGTGCGACGGCGCGCGCATCGATCCGACGACCGCGTGCGGTTCGTAGGGTGCTCCCCATGTTTGGCTGAAGATCAGGTCGAATTCGCCGGTCTTCTGGCGGCCGTAGAACGAATCCCGCTCTTCGCCGATCAGGACGGCCTCGATGCCGACCTTCCGGAAGTCGCCCTGAATCACTTCGGCGAGCGCCTTCTGGAGCGGATCGTTGCCGACGAAACAGACCTCCATGGAGAGGTTTTTGCCGTCTTTTTCCCGGTAGTCGCGGCCTGCGACCTTCTTCCATCCGGCATCGTCGAGAAGTTTCGCGGCCTTCGCCGGGTCGTATTCGTACGGTGTCGCGCCTGTGTCGCAATAGGCGGTCGTCGTCGGGAACAGGAAGTCCGCGCGCGGTTCGAGATCGCGGAAGATCGATCGGACGATCGCATCCCGGTTCACGGCGTGCTGGATGGCGCGCCGGACGCCAAGATCCTTCGTCGCCCCGCGCGCTGAGTTGATCGCGAACGCGCGCGTCGTCATCGGTCCGGAGACGGCCGTGGCGTATTGTCCGGAGCCCTTGAGGCGCATGAAGGATTCGATGTTGATCTGCGATCCGTAGATCAGGTCGATCTCGCCCGTTTCGAACGCCACGACGCGCCCCTCGGGATCGGGCAGAACGCGGACGACGATCTTGTCGAAGAAGGGCCTTGGTCCCCAATAATTCTCGTTGCGCACGAAGACGTCATACTCGCCCTTCTTCGTCTCCGCGAGCACCCACGGACCGGTTCCGACCGTCGCGCGGATGCCGTCGGCGGTATTGCCGCTCTCCGGAAACGCCTTCGGCGACAGGAAACGGAAGGGGCGGATGAGCGACAGGTCGTTGAGCGTCGGCGCGTACGGGGTCTTCAGCGTCAGGCGGAAGATCTTCGGATCGACGGCTTCTGTTTTTTCGATGAGCTCGACGATCGCGAGCCACGAATGGCGTTTCGCGTTCGCCATGATCGTGTCGAAGTTCTTCTTCGCGGCCGCGGCGTCGAAGGGCGTCCCGTCGCTGAACGTCACGCCGTCGCGCAGCGTGAAGGTGTATGCCTTTCCGTCGTCGGAAATCGCCCACGAGACCGCCAGGCAGGGTTCGATCTTTCCGGAGTCGCCGAAGCTCACGAGCGGCTCGTAGACGAGCGCCTGGGCGTACATCTGGTTCGGGGAGTAGAGATGCGGATTGATGTCTCCGGCGTTGAGGGGCCAGGAATAGGTGATGGTCTTTTCGGTCGAAGGGGCCGCCGCCGCGGGAACGGCCGCGAGGCAGGCCGCGAGGCAGAGAATCGTCGCGAAAAGCGAGAGTGTGCGTTTCGTCACAAAAATACCCTCCTTCGTCAATTTATAACACAAAAGTTTTATTTCGTAACACAAAATACTACGCTTTTTTTATTTCGTGTCAAGCCGACCGCTCGCGTCGTCGACATGACGGGCGTCGACCGGATGCGTCGCGAGCTTCGGTTCAGCACGGAACGCTTCCGGGTCTATGTCGAACACGTCCCGATCGGCGTGTTCGTCGCCGACGCCGCGGGAAATGTCCTCGAGGTCAACTCCGCATTTCTGCGCATGATGGAACAGAAGGAAGGACAGGCCATGTCCGGACCCCTCTGGACGCTGCTTCCTCCGGAAGCGGAAAACGAGGCGCGGGACCGTATCGGACGCCTGAAGGACGAGGACTCCTGGATCTTTTCCTACAGGCGCGACGGCGCCAGATGTTGGTACAGAATCGACATCGTCCGCATCGAAGGAGGCAAGATCCTCGGCTACACGCCGGACGTCACGGCGCAGCATCGCATGGTGCTCGAACTCAAGGATGGCACCGTCGTCGAGGTCGCTTTCACCGGGTTTCCCGTGATGC
Organism: uncultured Synergistales bacterium; assembly: GCA_937957815.1. Taxonomy (GTDB): domain Bacteria; phylum Synergistota; class Synergistia; order Synergistales; family Aminobacteriaceae; genus CALFXN01. The sequence goes on along the minus strand of CALFXN010000152.1, from coordinate 466 downwards.
TGTCGCCCGGGTGCCCGGGGATTTACGCGGTCTATCAGGATATCGGCGCCCGCAAGGATGCGGAACGCCGCGCGGCGGATTCCAACAGGAGGTTGCAGGAGGAAATAGCGGCGCTCGAAAGGGCGCGTCTCCAGACGATCCGGGTGCTCGCGGCGACGACCGAGGCGCGCGACCCCTATACGGCGGGACACCAGCGCAGAGTGGCGCATCTCTCGAAGGCGATCGCGCTCGAGATGGGGATGAGCCCGGATGGGGCGAGGCATATCGAACTCGCGGCGCTGGTCCATGACCTCGGCAAGATCGAGACGCCGTCGGAAATCCTCGGGAAAACGAAGAAACTCAGCCGGATCGAGCTCGAACTGGTGCGTGAGCACGCTGCCGCGGGGTACAGGCTGCTGAAGGGCATCGAACTGTCGTGAGATCGGAAGAGCACACGTCTGAACTCCAGTCACGTGGCCTTATCTCG
>CALFXN010000151.1 GCA_937957815.1 uncultured Synergistales bacterium | reverse complement strand
GGAGAAATGGAGCGGCTCCGTCAGGTAGCGCAGAAAGGCCGGGACGAACGGACCTCCGCAGAGGACCATCGCAGGATCCTCGCCGAAGACGTATCCGTTTCCCGGAGCGACGAGACGGGCGTCGTAGAGGCTCGTGAACAGGCCGCGTTCCCTGAGAAGCTCTCCGGCGAATACCTCGGGATCGATCCGGAGCGACGCGGCGCGAACCGTCGTCTCTGAGAGTCCCGTCAGTTCGGAGAGACGCCGGACTCCCTCGGAGAAATCCCGGGACGTCACGCCAGTTCCCTTCCAGAGAAGCCTGAGATATCCGTCCGAGGCCCATTCGGTCGCCTCGCGCACGGCATCTTCCGGTTTCTCCCGAAGGCGGGGCGCGATCGTTCCGTGGTAGCACGCGGCGGCGGCCATCGTCGGCAGGGTCAGAACGTACGGCCGGTCGTTCGTGCTGTCCGGGACGATATCCCCGTAGCTCAGAACGGGCGAGACGAGAATCACTCCCGCGGGGACCATCCCTTTGTCCTGCAGCAGTTTTGCGAGCGCTCCCGCGCGGACGCCGCCGTAGCTCTCTCCGGCTATGAACAGAGGACTTCCCGAACGCCGGCGCCCCGCAAGCCAGAGACGGATGAATTCGGCGACAGATGCCGCGTCCTGCCTGACGCCGAGATAGGACTTGATGTCCTTCCGGTCGATAGCACGGCTGAAGCCGGTCTCCACCGGATCGATGAAGACGAGGTCCGTGACGTCGATGAGACTGGACGGATTGTCACGGAGGTCGAACGGGGGCCCGGGACGCCGGCTCCCTCCGTCGCCGAATTCGAGGGTCTTCGGACCGAACGCGCCGAGGTGGAGCAGGAGCGCCGCTGAGCCGGGGCCGCCGTTGAACGCGAACGTGACGGGGCGCGAGGCTGAAGATCCGGAGGAATCCTTTCTCTCGTACGACACGTAGAAGACGCTCGCATTTTCCTTTTCGTCGTCGCCGAAAAGGGGCATGAAGCCCGCCGTCGCCTCGTACGTGACGATATTTTCTCCGATATCGGAACTCAGAAGGACGCGGGATTCCTGCTGGGGAACGGAAACGAGAGACGGTGCCCGGCGTGCCTGGGGCTTCGCATCTTCCGAAGCGACGCTCCCGTCGGCGCAGAACGACGGAAGCGCGGCAACAAGAAACGCGCAGACCAGCGCGGCTTGAAGGAGAATTTTTCTCGAACGCGAGACCGTCATCGTTTGATTTCCCTGATCGGTTCCGCGTAAGCCACTTCGGAGTCCCACGGGAAGAGGATCCACGTGTCCTGGCTCACTTCGGTGATGAACGTATCGACGAACGGACGCCCTTCGGGCTTCGCGTAGACGGTCGCGAAGTGCGCCTTCGGGAGCATCTGCCGGACGAAGCGCGCCGTCTTTCCGGTGTCGACGAGATCGTCGACGATAAGCCAGTCCTCGGTGGCGCCTTCGGCTTTCATCTCCTTCAGGAGGCAGAGTTCCCCCTGATTCCGGACGTTGTAGCTCGAGACGCACACGGTATCCACGAGACGGATCTCGAGTTCCCTCGCGATGATCGCGGCCGGGACGAGCCCTCCGCGCGTTACGGCAACGATCCGGCTCCACGGTCGCATTTCGACGAGCCTCCATGCGAGCGCCTTGCTGTCGCGGTGCACCTGATCCCAGGTCACCGGATACGTCCGGCGGAAACGTTCGTTCGTGTTTGCGGCAGCCATTGTACCTTCCTCCTCGAGAGCATCGATTGCGTTTCTTTTCCCCGGAATCCCACACATTTCGTCTGGGGTTATGTATAATTATAGCCAGACTTTACGGCGTTTTGCCGGGCGCATTTTTCATAATTCCTGAAGGGGGTCGGCAGAGTGAGGAAAAGAGCGGTGTTTCTCGCATTGGCGGCGGTTCTGGTAGTGTGCGGCGCAGGATTCGCGTTCGACGCGATCCCTGCGGACAAGATCAAACCAGGGTTCGTCTATATCGGACCCGTCGGAGACGGCGGATGGACCTTCATGCACGACAAGGGGCGCGTGGAAATGGAAAAGGCGTTCCCCGGCGTTGCGTCGAGCTTCGTCGAGTCGGTTCCGGAAGGTCCGGACTCGCTGCGCGTCATGGAGACATTCATCCGCAACGGTTCGAAGGTCATCTTCGCGACATCGTTCGGATACATGGATTTCGTCCAGGAAGCCGCGAAGAAGCATCCCGACGTCATATTCCTCCATTGCTCCGGCTACAAGCAGGCTGCAAACGTCGGCACCTATTTCGGACGCATGTATCAGGCCCGGTACCTTTCCGGCCTCGTGGCCGGCAGGATGACGAAGAAGAACGTCATCGGGTACGTGGCGGCTCACCCGATTCCCGAAGTCATCCGCATGATCAACGCGTTCACGCTCGGCGTGAAGAAGGTCAACCCGAAGGCCGAAGTGCGCGTGGTCTGGCTCTTCTCGTGGTTCGATCCGGGCAAGGAAAAGGAAGCGACGAAGGCGCTCATCGATTCCGGCGCCGACCTGATCGCGATGCACGCCGACACGGGCGCGGCGCCGCAGGCCGCCGAGGAGTCGGGCGTCTACGTCATCGGCTATAACAATGACATGAGCAAATTCGCCCCCACGAAGCACCTTACCGCCCCGGTCTGGGACTGGGGAATGTTCTACAAGCATTACATCGATCAGATCACCAAGGGAACGTGGAAAACCGGAGACATCTGGTGGGGCCTGAAGGAAGGCGTCGTCGGACTCGCCCCGTACGGCAAGGACGTCCCCGAAGACGTGAAGAAGCTCATCGAGACCGAAAAGACGAAAATCATCTCGGGCTCGTGGGATGTCTTCGCGGGGCCGGTCAAAGACCAGAAGGGCGTCGTGAAGATCCCGCAGGGAAAGACTGCGACGGATGCCGAAATGCTTTCCATGAACTGGTTCGTCGAAGGCGTCAAGGGGGATATTCCCAAATAAACAGTGAGTCTGTATCATAAGAGAACGGATTTCCTCGGACGGGCGGGGGGATATCCCCCCGCCCGTCCGTTTTTTCCTTTTCGGGAAGGGGCATGTCATGACGGACACGGAAACACCCCTGATTTCAATGAAAGGCATCACGAAACGTTTCACCGGGGTCGTCGCGAATCAGGACGTCGATTTCGACGTCCGCAGGGGTGAGGTGCACGCCCTGCTCGGCGAGAACGGGGCCGGAAAATCCACTCTCATGAACATCCTGTACGGCCTGTATCGTCCCGACTCCGGGGCGATCACCGTCGGCGGCGTCGGACGGACGTTCGCCTCGCCGAGGGATGCCATAGCCGCCGGGATCGGCATGGTCCACCAGCACTTCATGCTCATTCAGAGCCAGAAAGTCTGGGAGAACATGATTCTCGGCCTGGAGAGCCTTCCGGAGATTCTTCCGCGTCGCGATATCATCCGCCGCATCGCGGATCTTTCGGCGCAGTACGGTCTCGAGGTGGACCCGATGGCGAACGTCTGGCAACTCTCGGTCGGCGAGCAACAGCGCGTCGCGATCCTGCAGATGCTCTACAGAAAGGCGAACGTCCTCATCCTCGACGAGCCCACCGCCGTCCTCACGCCCCAGGAAGCGGAGCGTCTCTTCGAGACGATTCGCCAGATGACATCCGAAGGGCATGGGGTCGTCTTCATTTCGCACAAGCTCGACGAGGTCATGCGGATCACGAACCGCGTAACGATCCTCCGCAGGGGACGCGTCGCGGGAAGTGTCGATACTGCCGCGACATCAAAGGAACAGCTCGCCGAAATGATGATGGGCGAGAAGATTCCGTTTTCCGTATCCAAGCCGCCGATGCGGCCGGGAGAACGAATCCTCGAGGCCGAGGGGATCACCGTCCTCGGTGATCGGGGTTTTCCCTCCCTCAGCGATGTGACGCTCGAGGTCCGCGCGAACGAAATCCTCGGTGTCGCGGGCGTCGCGGGCAATGGACAGCAGGAACTCTGCGAGGCTCTCGCGGGTCTCAGGAAACTCGAATCCGGACGAATCCTCCTCTCGGGAACGAACATCTCCGGCATGTCTTCGCGGACATTCATCGACCTGGGAATTCGCTACATTCCGGCAGACCGAAAGGGGACCGGGCTCGTCCCGAACATGAACGTCGAGGAGAACTCGATCCTCAAGAAGTACTGGTCACGTCCCGTCGCACGCGGAATGATGATCGACTGGAAGCGCGTCTTCGAATTCGCACGATCCCTCGTCAGCCGGTACAGCGTGAGCACGCCTTCGCTCGCGACACCGGTCAGGAACCTCTCCGGAGGAAACCTCCAGAAACTCATGCTCGGCCGCGAGCTCAGCGATTCGCCTCAGGTCGTGATCGCCATGCACCCGACGTGGGGGCTCGACGTCTCCGCGACCCGTTTCGTCCGTGAACAGCTCCTCGAAGAACGAAAGAACGGCGCGGCGGTCCTCCTCGTCTCGGAGGATCTCGACGAATTGCAGGCGCTCAGCGACCGCCTCGCGGTTCTCTGCAAGGGCGAACTCATGGGGATTATCGACAATCCGGCGGACGTCTCCCGGGAATCGGTCGGACTGATGATGGCGGGAACCCCGCTCGAATCCGTCGCACTCTGCACCGGAGGGGCCTAACGATGCGAATAGGGTCAGGTTCCGGAAAAAAACTCACACTGACGATCGAAAAACGTCTCGAATCCCCAGGGGCGCTTCGATTCGTCATTCCGTCCGTATCGCTTCTCGCGGCGCTGGCGACCGGAGCTGTTTTCCTCTTCCTCATGGGCGTCTCCCCGTTTGAAGCGTATTCCGCGATGTTCCGCGCCGCGTTCGGAGACGGCTACGGCATCAGCGAAACGATCGTCAAGTCGATCCCGATTTCGATGGCGGCCGTCGCCGTCATGCTCACCTTCACGATGCTCATCTACAATATCGGCGCGGAGGGACAGATCTTCATGGGCGCAATCGCGAGCGCCGCCGTGGTCCGTTACTGCTTCGTCGACAGCGCCCCCGCGATGCTCCTCATGATGATCGCGGCCGCTGGAACGGCCGGAGGACTCTGGGCCGCGCTCGCAGGATATCTCAAGGCACGCTGGAACGTGAACGAGATCATCTCCACGCTCATGCTGAACTATGTCGCGATCCATCTGATGGACTACTTCGTCTACGGTCCGTGGCGGGATCCCGCAAGTCTCGGATTCCCGATGACTGCCCCGTTTCCCGGCGTCGCGAGACTCCCGCTCCTCTTCGGGACGCGGATCCACATGGGGCTGTTCGTCGCGGTTTTCCTCGCCCTGCTCTTCTTCGTGCTGATCCGGCATACACGATGGGGTTACGAGATTCGCGTGATCGGGGAAAACCCGCGCGCCGCGGGATTTGCGGGGATGAATTACGTCCGGAACGTCATCCTCGTGATGTTCATCTCGGGCGCCATCGCAGGTATCGCGGGAATGTGCGAGGTTTCCGGGCTTCAGGGTCGCCTGCAGCACGGTTTCTCGGCCGGGTACGGTTATACGGCGATTATCGTCGCATGGCTTTCGCAGCTCCATCCGATCGCCATTCTCTTCGTCTCGTTTCTCATCGGAGCGCTTCTCGTCGGCGGCGAGACGCTCCAGATCGTCATGCGTCTCCCTCTCTCGAGTACGCTGATCCTCCAGGGGCTGATCCTGTTCTTCGTCCTCGGAGGAGAAATCTTCAAGACATACCGCATCCGTTTCCAAAGGGAGGACGCGTAGCCATGGAAATGCTCATTCCGATCCTTGCCGCTGCCGTCAGGAGCGGGACGCCGATTCTCTATGCGACGCTCGGCGAGATTCTGACCGAGAAGTCAGGAATTTCCAACCTCGGACTCGAGGGGATCATGCTCGTCGGCGCATTCACAGGTTTCTCCGTGTCGCTCTCGACAGGCTGTCCCGCGTTCGGCCTCGCGGGAGCGTTCGTCGCAGGCGTTCTCATGTCGCTCATCCACGCGTTCGTCTGCGTCACGCTCAAGGGAAACCAGGTCGTCAGCGGACTCGCTCTCACCATGTTCGGTACCGGTGCGAGTTCCCTCCTCGGACGAAGCTATATCGGCGTGACGATCCCAGGGCTCGCGAAGTATCCGATTCCGGTCCTGAGCGAGATACCGTACGTCGGGCCGATCCTCTTCAACCACGATATCCTCATCTACGCGTCCTACGTTCTCGTCGCCTTTCTCTGCTGGTTCTTCGTCGCCACCCGGACGGGACTGAATCTTCGCGCTGCGGGAGACAATCCCCGGGCAGCCGATGCGATGGGTCTGGACGTATCGCGGATCCGCTACGCCGCGACGCTTATCGGAGGGGGCATCGTCGCGCTCGGCGGCGCCTATATGTCGATCGTCTACAACAAGATGTGGGCCGAGGCGATGAGCGCAGGCCGCGGATGGATCGCCGTCGCGCTCGTGATCTTCGCGATCTGGAACCCGGCCCGCGCGATGCTCGGCGCGTACCTCTTCGGCGGCGTCGAGGCATTCCAGCTCCGGCTTCAGGCAGCGGGCACGAGCATTCCGGCGCCTCTCCTGATGATGCTCCCGTACATCACGACGATTCTGGTTCTCTTCGTCATTTCCGTGAAGAAGGGACGCGGTCTGATATTCGGGGCTCCGGCGTCGCTCGGGGTCCCCTTCTTCCGCGAAGAACGCGACTGACGGGACGGCTGCCGGAAGTCAATCTTCAGGGATGGATATGACCGAAGGGCTCCCGAACGTGCCGGTGAGCCCCTCGGTCATATCCTACTCTCGTGCGGGAGTACCGGTTGTCGCGTCAGTCCTGAACGTCCGGATTCCTCCACGCGAATCTCGGGGTCACCGGACCGTAGAACGCGTTCGCCGCTCCCGAGAGCAACGCCCAGTTCTGGTTGCCGAAGTCGAAATGCCACCATTCGTCGGGATAGTTCGTGAACCCGGCCTGGCGCATGACGGCGTGGAGCAACCTCCGGTTGCGCATCATCGACCGCTCCCGCTCGGAAAGGGCTTTTCCCGCTTCGAGGCGATCCTCGAACCAGCGGGATGCAGACCGCTCGGACGTTTCGTCGAAATCCGATCCCATATCGAGCATGACGCCGTCAGGATCGGCGATGCTGCAATCGACCGCGCCGCCGGTCAGGTGCGGCGACGGACTTGCGGCATCGTTCGACGGAAGCGCGACGAACTTCGACGCCATCACGCGGAGCTCCTCTTCGTCTGCGTTCGGACATTTGTCCATGAGTCTCCCGAGATACGCGTTGAAGAGCCCTTGTTGAAGACGCACGGGGCGCCAGCCGTCGAGGAGGACCATTCTGTATCCCGTCGGCAGGCATCGGGCCGCCGAAACGAGCCTCCGGAAACTTCCCTCGCGAAGATATGCCTCGGGAAGGGCTCCGTCGATACCTTCGAGATAGTATTGCCGGAGGACCACGACGCATTCCGGGCAGAGGTGCGCAGGAACGACCGGTTCGCCGTTTTCGACGATCGGCACGGACTGCGAGCGTTTCCACGAGAAATCGTAACGCGCTACGGGTTCGTCGTACACCATCTTTCCCCTCCTACAGACCGAGAACTCTCGGAACGAAGGTCGAAAGGGGCGGAAAGAAGATGATGACG
>CALFXN010000150.1 GCA_937957815.1 uncultured Synergistales bacterium | reverse complement strand
GATAAGGCCACGTGACTGGAGTTCAGACGTGTGCTCTTCCGATCTCGCTGGACGCAGATCCGAGGATCGCGACGACCTTGTCGTGGTCGATGAGTCGTCGCACGGCGTTGACGGCGTCCTCCGGACGCGACTTGTAGTCGTAGATGACGATCTCGAGCTTTTTCCCGAGGACTCCGCCCTTCGCGTTGATTTCTTCCGCAGCGAGTTTGACCGCATTGACTTCGGGCTGGCCGTATGCGGCGAAATCCCCGGTGATTCCGGCGAGATACCCGACCTTGATGACGTCATCCGCCCATGCGCCGGAAGCGACACAGACGAACGCAACCTCGAGGAGCAACAGCAACTTTCTCATAACCCCCACCTCCGAGACGTCTGCCGGACATCGCGAATGGCGTCATTCCCGACATCCGATCCGATATAGTATCCGATATACGATATCCTAATGACAGGCGTCCTCTTTGTCAACGGCGGTATCGTCCCTGCGCTCTGAGGATCGGGAATTGCGCGCAAAAAAAGGCCGCTTTCCTTTGGGAAAGCGGCCTTCCGGTTCCTGGATCTTCTGATAGAAACCGCGATATCGCGGTCTTTCCGTCCTCTACGGCTTGATCTTCTTGCTGAAGACGGCCTTCTTCGCCTTAATGTCCGCGACGAGGATGATTCCATCCTTGTCCTTCGGATTGTGGAACTCGTCCATCGTCAGCGTCGCGTGCATGAGCTTCAGGTTCTTCGTCTTCTCGAGCGCCTCGCGGATTTTCACGGGGTCGTCGCTGCCCGCCCGCTCGATCGCGTCCTTGACCCAGTAGACGCAGTCGTAGGCCATGACCGCATTCATGAATTCCATGCATTCGGTCTTCGTCTGCTCCTCGTACTTCTTGAAGAAGCCCTGCAACGCCGGGTCGGCCTTGTCGACGTGGCTCACCCAGTAGGTGTCCTTCATGGCGTCGCCGGCGATCTCCCACATGAAGTCGCCATAGCCGTCGCCGCCGATGATCTCGACGGTGATTCCGAGTTCGCGGGCCTGCTTGACCGCGAGCGGAAGACACTTGCCCATCGTCGGAATGACGAGGACGTCGGGATTCTTCTGCTTGATAACGGTGAGCTGCGCCCGGAAATCGACGTCTTCGCCCCTGTGCCCTTCATCGGCCACAACGGTTCCGCCGTAGTCCTTGAACGACTTGATGAAGAACTCGCGAAGCCCCTGGGAGTAGTCGCTGGAGACGTCATAGAGGACTGCGGCGTTCTTCTTCTTGAGCGTCAGCGCCGCAAAGTTCGCGATCATCTTCCCCTGATAGGGATCGAGGAAGCAGATCCGGAAGTTGTACGGGCGGACCTTGCCCTTCTCGTCGACGGTCACGAGGGGGTTCGTGGGAAGCGTTCCGATATGGGGGACCTTTCCGCGGTTGAAGACGGACGACGCGGCGATACAGAGTCCGCTGCCGCTCGGTCCGATGACGGCGCAGACCTTGTCCTGTTCGACGAGGCGCCGGGCCGCGTTGACCATATCCTCCTGCCTCGTGCGGCAGTCGTACATGACGAGTTCGATCTTCTTGCCGAGGATGCCGCCCTTCGCGTTGATCTCGTCGACCGCTATCTTGACCGACTCGACCTCCGCCACGCCGTACGCCGCGAAATCGCCCGTCACCGTGGCGATCTCGCCGAGCTTGATCGTATCCGCTGCGAATGCCGGAACCGCGACGAGGAACAGAAGACACAAGAGGCCTGCTACCTTACGCATACTGCTGAAACCACCCATACGTATTACCCCCCTATCCTGTTTTTGTTCCTGGTGCCAGACTCCACTGCATTTCCTGCTTCCCTGAGGCGCGCATCGCTTCAGCATGAAAACATGCTGCAACTACAGCCACAATGAACGATTCATTGCGACCAGGAACATGATACTACAAAAACCGGGATTTCGCAGGACGGACTTTTGAGGGGTATAGAGGGGTATATCGGAACGCGAAAGGGGCGGTCTCCTTCGAAGGAGACCGCCCCTTTAACGCTGTTTCCCCTAAGGCTTGATTTTCTTGAAGTACTGCCCTTTGCCGTCCTTCGCGATCAGGACGACGCCGTCCTTGTCGAGCGGGTTGTGCGTCTTCGGATCCATCGTGATCGTCGCGTGGTGGAGCTTCAGATCCTTCGTCACCGCAAGCGCTTCGGCGATGGCCTTCGGATCGGCCTTGCCGGCGCGCGCCATGGCGTCGGCGACGAGGTAGATGGAGTCGTAGCCGAGAACGCCGTTGACGAATTCCTTGCAGTCGTCGCTCCACTTTTCCTTGTATGCCTTGAAGAACGGCTGCATCGCGGGATCTTCGGGCGCAACGTGGTTGATCCAGTAGGAGCCTTCCATCGCCTTTCCGGCGATCTCCCACATGAACTCGCCGTATCCGTCGCCGCCGACGAAGACGATCTCGTTCATTCCGAGCTCGCGGGCCTGCTTCATGATCAGGGCCATCTCCTTGCCCATGTTCGGAAGCACGAGGACATTCGCCTTTTTGTCGCGGATCTCGGTGAGCTGCGCACGGAAGTCGACATCCTGGCCGCCCCGGAATCCGAGGTCGGCGACGACCTTGCCGCCGTATTCTCCGAAGCTTTTCATGAAGAATTCCCGGAGCCCCTGCGAATAGTCGTTGCCGACGTCGTACAGGATCGCCGCATCGAGCTTTTTCAGTTCCTTCGCCGCAAAGAAGGCGATGAGCTTGCCCTGGTATGGGTCTGTAAAGCAGATCCGGAAGGAGAATGGGCGGACTGTGCCCTTTTCGTCGACGGTGACCAGCGGGTTCGTCGAAACGGTGCCGAGCTGGAGAACACCGAGCCGGTTCACGACCGGAGCCGTGGCGATATTGATTCCGCTCCCGTTCGCGCCCACGATGGCGAGGACCTTGTCCTGCTCGATCATCCGGCGGACGGCGTTGACCGCGTCTTCCGCCCGTGTCCGGAAGTCG
>CALFXN010000149.1 GCA_937957815.1 uncultured Synergistales bacterium | reverse complement strand
AGCCAGCGCAATATCCTCATCGTCGGATTCGCGTTCCTGATGGCAATGGGTTTGCCCGGCTGGGTCGAGGGGAACAAGGACGTGTTTCTGGCGCTCGGGATCCCGGGAGAGGTTCTCTGGGCGATCCTCAAGACGCCGATGGCCGTCGCGGGACTCTGCGCAGCCTTCTGGGACGGCATTGTCCCGGGAACGCCCGAGGAGCGTGGCATCACGGCCCGGTAAGGACAGACGCACTCGAAGGGGACGCCCGACCGGCGTCCTTTTTTTGTTCGTTAGACGCCCTGCAGGAGCCGAAGACGAAAGAGTGCGATATTTCCGATGCTTGACATATATACCCCGGAGCTGTATAAATAACATTGCAATCCAGAGTGTTTTTGTCTGAAAATGGCGTGCTATAATAATCACTAGTGTGCACAAGACTTGAAAGCCTATAATTGCGAAGGAGGAGAGGGGAATGACCAAGAGGCTAGAAGTGTTCAAGTGCGAACTCTGCGGCAACATTGTGGAGGTGCTCCACGCCGGCGGCGGGGAACTGGTCTGTTGCGGCCAGCCCATGAAGCTCCTTGAGGAGAAGACGGCCGATGCGGCGACCGAAAAACACGTACCGGTCATCGAAGGTCACACCGTGAAAGTCGGGAGCGTTCCGCATCCGATGACCGACCAGCACTACATTGAATGGATCGAGATTATCGGAGGCGACAGAATCTGCCGGAAGTTCCTGAAACCAGGCAAGCCTGCGGAAGCCGTTTTCGACGGGTTCGCGCCCGAAACGAGCAGGGAATACTGCAATATACACGGATTATGGAAGGCGGGGAAGTAGGATGATTTCCAAAAAGATGCAGGATGCGTTTGTCGACCAGATCAACGAAGAACTTTTTTCATCGTATCTCTATATGTCGATGGCGGCGTGGTTCGAATCGCGGAATCTGCGCGGCATGGCGCAGTGGATGCGTGTCCAGGCGGGTGAGGAGCATGGGCACGCCATGAAGTTCTTCGACGAAATCGTCGAACGCGGCGGACGCGTGAAGCTCGCGGAGATCAAGGCACCGCAGTTCGAGTGGAAAACGCCAATCGAGGCTTTTCAGGCGGCTCTCTCACACGAGCAGCACATCACGAAGCGGATCAACGACCTTACGGACATGGCCATAAAGGAAAAGGATCACGCGAGCGAGATTTTCCTCCAGTGGTTCGTGAAAGAACAGGTCGAGGAAGAGGCGAATGCCGACGAAATAGTCCACAAGTTCGGGTTTATCGGAGAGGCCGGACACGGGCTCTACATGCTCGACAAGGAGCTCGGAGCGCGCAAGGCTGACTGATCCGGGCGGCCGGAAATCGCCGGATGACACAGCGGGGGACGGGAGCCTGTGGGGTCTCCTGTCCCCCGCCTTCGCAGGAGGAGGCGGTCAGGATGGATGTGCGACAACCCGATGCCTGCAAGGCGGGAGGCATCGACCCGAGAGCGCTCTTCACGCTCAACTACGGC
>CALFXN010000148.1 GCA_937957815.1 uncultured Synergistales bacterium | reverse complement strand
ACCACCGAGATCTACACTCTTTCCCTACACGACGCTCTTCCGATCTAGCTCGACGGCAGCAGGGGGACGATCCTGATGTTGAGCGGGATCCTCTTTTTTGCCGGAGTAACGGTCATTCCACTGTTTCGTATGTGCCTGATGACGGGTATACGAACGCAACACTCGGAGTTGTGGGGGGTCCGCATCGATAACGTCTCGATGGATTACGCCGTGGCGAAAGTCCGCAGCATGATCGACTCCGGAAGCCGGGCTCATCTCGTTGCGACGGTGAACGCGCTTGCGCTCATGCAGGCACGGAGAGATGCGGAGTACAGGAACGTACTCCGACGTTCGACGATGACGCTTGCCGATGGGACGGGGCTTGTTTGGGCGCTTCGATTTCTCGGCTCTCCCGTCCAGGAGAGAGTCGCCGGCATCGATTTCATGGCACGCATCGCACGACTCGCCGCGGCTGAAGGATGGCCCGTCTTTTTTCTCGGCGGTACCGATGCGGTCGTGAGCGGTGCGGTTCGGAAGCTCAAGGAAAGACACCCCGATCTCATTGTTGCCGGGTATCGGAATGGATATTTCACCGAATCCGAATGCGAGGGGATTGTGTCCTCGATCCGCAATTCGGGGGCACGGGTCGTTTTTGCAGGTATGGGAATCCCCCGACAGGAGATCTGGATCGACAGGTTTTCCGAAGACCTCGGCCCGGTTGTCGCAGTCGGGGTCGGCGGGTCGTTCGACGTCACTTCGGGGATGCTTTCCCGGGCTCCCGAAACGTGGCAGAGGCTCGGACTGGAATGGCTCTATCGTTTGATTCAGGAACCATGGAGATGGAAACGGGATATCGATCTGCTGCTTTTCTGTCTGCATGTATTCATCTCGCGTCTCACACAGAACCATACGGGGGAGGATGGATAACTCTTGAGAACCACGGCCCGCGATATTATGCAGCGAGACCTGACATCGGTGCTCGAGAACGATCGGATACAGGATACCGTCCACATTTTATACAGCCACAATATTTCGGGAGTCCCGGTTGTCGATGAGGAGTGGTCTCTTATCGGTTATATCTCCGAGTCAGATATTCTGAAAGCCGCCGTTCCGACGTATCTTGAGGTCCTCGCGCAGACAACGTTTCTCGATGGCGATGAGGAGTGTTATCTTTATCGGCGTTTTTCCGCAATCGGTCACTCTCCGGTAAAGGAATACATGAACAGAAAGCCCGTTTCCGTCGGTCTCGGAACGGGGCTTATGTCGGTCGCCGACATTATGCTTCGGAGAGGAATAAAGAGAATCCCCGTCGTCGATAGCGGTAAGCTCGTCGGAATCATCGATCGCGAGTCGTTCTGCGAATATCTCATGGAGGACGCGGTCCACAATGAGTGTCGTTGAACGGAAAATACCCGAAAAGCCGGATGCGGAAGTCAGCGCGATCGAAAAGGAACTCGTCATCTTCCGGGGAAATCTCGAGGCCGAGTACAAACGGCTGGAGGAGTCCTCGCAGGAGGAAATAGCTTCGGCTGTCGCCCGGATGGATGCCTTGGCCGCCCGAACACTTGAAAAAACCGCATCTGGATGGGTGGAGAAAGAAGAACAGGCACGTACGATTTTGTCTGATATGGAAGTTTCCCTTCACGACATGTTCGAACGATTCCTCGGCGATATTGGAAAATTCGATTCCACATCCATGGTGAACTCGCTTTTCGAGACGACCTGCGCTTCGTGCAAGATAGCGGAGGAAAAGTCTCCATGATCCGGAGCATGATGCGTCTTGCCGTATGGGGAACGGCTTCCAGCAAGAAAGCGATCATCGAGACGCTTCACGATCTTGGGGCTCTCCACCTCGATCAACCAGCTTCCGTACCCCGCCATTTCACTGCTGAAGCGGACGAATTGCGTATGCTCCGTGGAAAGCTTCTTGGCATGCTCGAAATTCTCGGATGGGACGAATGGGAAGCTCTCTCGGAAGAAGCGATCTCGAAGACAAGAACTACGCTGACATTACCGCTCGATGAGATTGTGGGCGAAATCGACAGGAATCTCGATCAGTTCCGCGAGCGCCTTTCGGGATTCGCAAAACGGAAAGAATCACTTCGTGACGTTTTAGAAAGAATCAGGAACGCACATGATACCGTCCGATATTTCCTTCCCTTCATAAAGGAAGCGGAAAAGGAAGGGAAAGGCCTTTCATTCTGGTGGGTCGACCGCAAAGACGTCTCGAAATATGTCAGAGAGATTCGTGAAGCGCTTAGGGAGGATCGCACCCGGGAAACCGGCTTTTCGCATATGTCTCATACTTTCAGGGATGAACGCCTTCTCATATGCGTCAGCGTCTCTGAAGAGGAACTTCCTGTCATCGAAGGCATTTTTCAGAACAACGGAGCGATACGGTGGCGGCCGCCGCGCGAATGCGGCGATCAAGATATGTCAGCCGCTCTTGAATGTATCGAAGAGAAGTTGGAATCCCTCCCTGCCGAAATCAGATCAATCGATACGGAACTCTCGGAAACCTCCGTCGAATGGGGACCAAAACTGGCATCGCTGTTCATTCTCGTCGACGAGGAGCTTGAGGAAAAACTCATAGCTCAGCGATCCGACTCTGCTGAGGAGTATTTTCTTCTCGAAGGATGGATACCTGCTGACACTCTCGAAAACGCGACGAGAACTCTCAAGGAACGTTTCGGGGCATCCGTTTTCCTGTATTGGCGGTACCCGTCAACGGACGAGTGGCATGAAGTACCGACCGCCCTCTCCAACCCTCCTACAACGCGGCCATACCAGCTTTTTATCTCGCTTCTCCGGCCGCCGTCCTACAATACGTTCGATCCGACATCCATGGTAGCTCTTTTCTTTCCGTTCTTCGCCGGATGTATGGTCGGAGATGCCGGATATGGTTCGCTTTTCCTCGCTCTTTCCCTCTGGATTCAAAGAAAGGGGCATTCTCAGACGGCAAGGGATGTCGGAAAGATTCTTTTCGGTGTCTCGCTCTGGAGTATTCTATGGGGAATCGCCTTTGGTGAATTCTTCGGAGATATCGCCCAGCGTCTTTTCAATGTTCATCCCCTCTGGGTCGAGCGATCACACGCTGTTCTGCCGGTAATGGTATTCTCCGTTTCTCTCGGCGCGGCACACGTCCTTCTCGGGCTCTTCGTCGGTTTTATCCGAGGCGTCCGAGAGAAGAACAATCATCTCCGTAACGAAAAATGCGGCAATATCCTCGTTCTCCTGGCTCTTTTCGCCTTATTGGCCGGTACGAAGGGGACCTTTGCGAGAGTACTCTTTCCCGCAGGCGGCGCAATGCTTTTCCTTGGTGTCGTCCTGCTGGTTGCAGGCGGGGGAATCGGAGGAGTCATCGAGGGGCTCGGGTCCGTCGGGAATATCCTGAGCTATGTCAGAATAGCCGCTATCGGTCTCTCCTCCGCGATTCTGGCGATGGTCGCCTCGAAATTCGTCGATATTCTCGGAGTTTCGGTATTTGGAATTTTCATCGCCCTGTCAATACATGTCCTCAATTTCGTTCTCGCGCTTGCGGGATCCGGACTTCATTCGGCACGGTTGCATTACGTCGAGTTCATGGGTAAATTCTACGAAGGAAATGGAAGAGATTACGTTCCTTTTTCTCGAAGGAGGAGAACGACCATATGGAAAAAGCAATCATAGCCATCGCAGCAGCACTTGCAGTAGGGTTACCCGCCCTTGCAACCGCATACGCACAGGCAAAGATCGGCAGCGCCGGGGCCGGAACGGTGGCGGAAAAACCGGAGACTGCCGGAACGATGATCATCCTCGAAGCAATCCCCGAAACAATGGTCATTCTGGGATTCGTCGTCGCAATAATGCTGATACTGCAATTTGCATGATGCTACATGCCTGCCGAAACTGCCCGTGATTTCGAGGCGTTCAAGGAAGCGCTCGTCCAGGAGCACACGCTCAGATTGGATGCTCTTCGCCGCAAAACGGAGGCACAGATAGCCGAAATGCTTTCCGGAAAACGTTTTGAAGTCGAGAGACAGCTTGAAATAATCGAGAGCGAACAGGGAGAACGTTTTTCGGCGTTTGTAAAAAACGGGAAGATGCGTCTTCGCAGCCGGTATCGCGAGGCGTTTCTAAAACAGGTGGCCGCACTTTTCGCTTCCGTCGGAAGCCTCTATCACGATCGGATTCTGCGGATGAAAAATGACCCTGGAGAATATGGCGATGTTCTTTCCGCGTTGATCGCCGAAGGGATCTCCCTCATCGGAAACGATGCCGTGGCATTGGTCGAAACGGGGGAATCGTGCGTTCTCGACGGACGAGTTCTCCCGTGTCGCGTTCGCGAAGTGTCGCTGGAACGATGGGGCGGGTGTATTCTGGAATCGTGCGACGGTTCGAGGATTGTCGACAATACGCTGAAGACCCGATGGGAACGAATGTATCCTGAAGTCATCAAAGCTCTCTCCCGGGAGGTCAGACGAATTGTTTCCGAATATCCGGAATTCGTCCGCGAACTACGACTATCTTAACTCGAGAATCCGGACAAAGGCTTCGTCGCTCCTGAAAGAGAACGAATACGCTTCGCTTGCGTGTGGCAATTTGCGTGACGTAGAACGGTTTCTTCTGGAAACTCCTCCCTTTGCCGAGTCGTTCCAGAAAAGCTTGGTTATGTCACAGGATTCTTCACTGAAACGCATTGAGACGGTCGTCGCCGAAACGGAGACATCTCGACTGATACAGCTTCGTTTATTGGCCGAAGGAGAAGCGGAGCGACTGATTTCGACGTATCTTTCCCGAGCCGATCTCATAAACGGACGTCTTGTT
>CALFXN010000147.1 GCA_937957815.1 uncultured Synergistales bacterium | reverse complement strand
AGAAGGCGTTCACCGATTCGACGGGAGGCCCGGTCGTCAAGGATTGGAGACACCCCGTATTCATCTCTCCGGACAACGCGCTCGAAGGCCCTGAGATCCGGATCGTGTACGCGATGCCGTCCGGGGTCGTCCAGACGGAACAGCTTTCGGTCAGTGATTCGTCGGTCTTCAGTCTTGATCTTTCACCTGATGTGGACACGCTGTTTGAGACGGCTGCGCCGTCCATCATACGTCTTGACTCGTGGATCACATTCCCGACCCTCGGCTATCCGCTGTACGTTTCCGGAGGAACGCCAGCGGTGCCGAAGGTCAGGCGCCCATCGACGAATACCACGGCCGGTTTTATTGCAGCGTATGACGAACTGCTGTATGTCCGGGCGTTGCGGGCTTGCGTTGTGACCGACTCTGGCGGTTCCTATTTTGCTACGGAGGATGTCACTTCGGGATCCGGAACGCAAAAGCGCATCGAAGGCATCCGGAAGCTTCACTTTTCTTTTGATCCGTTTACCGGCGTGCTGGTGGTGTTCGTTCTCGCGCAGGGGAATAAACGCTATGCCTCAGAAGTAGTCCAGTCTCTCGACGGATGGCCGTCGAGCGCGGACGCGATTTCGAGTGACGACAGGCATTACCGCC
Organism: uncultured Synergistales bacterium; assembly: GCA_937957815.1. Lineage (GTDB taxonomy): Bacteria > Synergistota > Synergistia > Synergistales > Aminobacteriaceae > CALFXN01. The sequence continues at coordinate 1,921 of CALFXN010000147.1, read as the reverse complement.
TCGCGATCGCCTCGGCGGCCTGGCGGCTTCGAAATACGGCGAAACCATAGGTGGGTGCGGGATGCTGACTCATGGAACCGTTTTTTCGTCACCTTCTCATAAAGTGCGAATGATCCCCCGCAGGGGAATGACGCTCGCGGTCGTTCTTCTGGTCATGCTCGTGGGCACGGTCCTTGTGGGGATGTCGTTATATATGGCGGAGAACCTCCATTCGACGACGCAGATGTTCGTGACGCGGAGCGTCGAATATAACGAAACCGTAAGAGGTACCGAAATCGGAAAGGCGTGGATTTACAATCATCTCAAGACGAACGGATCGCTTCCGTCCATCGGAACGATCAGCGGCGATATCGACTCCGCCGACAAGATTCAGCTGACGAAAATTCCGGCCGGATCGCTTACCGTTTACGTCTACGATCTGAACTATGATGCAAGCAAAGTCACGGTATCCGGAACGGCGCTGAACGGCTTTCCCCCGAGACTCGTTCTGTCCGGCGCTTCCGTGACTGCGGGAGGCAACAGCGCCGTATATCAGGGAAGCTATTACGGACAACAATACGGAAAGGGAACATCCGAATCGTCGGGAGTGACCACCGGATATGGATTGTATCTCGTCCGAAGCGTCTATGACAGCGGCGCCGGAAGGCAGCGTATTCTGGATGAGGCGGTCATTATCGACCCGGATCTTCAGAACACGTTGCCGTAATTGTTTATTTCTCTGGAATGGAGGGGAGATGTATGAGACATTTCTCGATCAGATCGGTGCTGGTGAGCATTGCGGCCGCATCTCTTCTTCTGGCGATCGGGAACGGAAATGCCGACGCCACAATGTTCAACGGCGAGAAACCGTTCCGTCCATTCATCAAAAAACTTTTTACGCCCGACGATACGATCGCGAAAGGGTATCCGCCGAACGTGCTTTTGCTCGTCGATACGGGATCTCCGATGCTCTGGACCCCGAGGGGGAAAATACCGAACTGCGATACCGACAGCGCGGACATGTCCTCGATTTACGCGAAAATGGCGCAATGCACATGGGGATCCGGGGCTCTGCCCTGGACAGTTCCGTTCGGAACGACCCAATATCGCTACGGCCGGGATCTCGACGCGTCGAATAACGATCCGGAAAGCTCCGACTGCTATTACTACCCCGACCCGAGCTACAGATACAAGCTCGTGTTCAAGGACTCGCGGTACTGGCAGACGCCGAAAATCAACCCGACTACGAATGACCTCGTTCCCAACGACAGCCGGCTGTACATGTCGAAGCTCGTCCTGTGGCGGATTCTGAATGAAATCGACCTTGTCAAGGGCATGAATATCGGCCTTGCGACGGGATATCAGGAGCATACGGATAATATGGCCGGAATCTGGGCCGATTTCTACAGGAAGGATTTTTTCGACGATCACAGGGGACCGGATTGGGCGACATGCTGTTCCGGAGGAACGTATTATTGTTACAGGGATGCCCAGAATGTTCGATGGGGAGTCTATCTCGATCTGTATAAAGACACGTCGGCACTGATCAAGAGGCGAATCGGACGAGCTTTCCTCAGAGTTCCGATTTCGGAGCATTCTACGGATCACATAGCGTCTCTCTTGAAATATATGGATGGAGTCGAACAAACCGAGTCAGGGTCCGCGACCTACAGCAAGATTATCAACGACGAACTCATCGCCGACGGAAAGACCCCGCTCGCCGATTCGATCTACTTTCCGCCATCGGAGGACGCGTTGTCGACGGGCGGCGGGACGACGCGCTACCAAAAAGGAGCGATAAACGTTTCGGTGACGTTTTCCCAGCGTATCCTCCTCGGCGCAAAACAGGCGGTCGGGTGCGTCCGGAATTTCTTTTACGACAGAGTCGTCAAGGGATCGTGCCAGAAGAACTGGCTTGTCGTTTTCACCGCGGGCGACGACA
>CALFXN010000146.1 GCA_937957815.1 uncultured Synergistales bacterium | reverse complement strand
CCGTGGCGGCCGTCAGACGCCGCTCCTCTTCGGAACCGATCCTGCGGACGAAGACGTTCATCCGTCGTTCCCACGGCTTGAGGTAGGCGAGTTGCGTTCCGTCGGGCGAGAGACGGAACATCGCCGTCTCGGGATTGCGGAAGAAATCCTCGAGAGGGATGAGTCGGGGTGCGGCCCATCCTCTGGCGGAAAGAAGCGTGACGGAAAGCAGTATCGCGCAGATGAGAATGGTGAATTTCGAATGTTCCATAAAAACCCTCCTCGCAGAGAACCTTGATCGTTTTGCGTAGGAGCATGATACCATCTCGGTGGAGAAGCGAAACCGACGGGAATACGGAAAAGAGCCGGCGTTCCGCGGGGAATGGCAGGGTCGCCCCGGGCGACGGCAGGAATAGGAGGGAAGATGAAGCACGCCGGAAGAGCCGAAAGGAAAAACGGCGCCCTCTCCGGGCGTATCCGGGAGGTCGTGTCGGGGATATCGCCCGGGGCGGCGCCGGGGTCCGTCCGGACGCGTCCGGACGCGTCGCCCTCCGTCGTGACCGTAACGCTGCTGCGGGATGGGGGAACGCTCGAGCGCGCGAACGTGCCGATCGAAGACGCGATCGACGCTGTCAAGAGAGGCGGTCTTTCCTGGATTCACGTCGACGGCCTCGGAGACGCGGACGTCGTCGGGCGTCTCATGTCAGAATTCGGATTGCATCCGCTGGCGATCGAAGATACGATGAATCCGCACCAGCGTCCCAGGCTGGACGATTACGGCGAGTTCCTCTTCATGTCGCTCCGTCTGCCCGAAAGCGACGGCTTCGGCGGACACTCGGGACAACTGAGCCTTTTCGTCCTCAGGGAAACGATTCTCTCATTCAGGGAGGGAGGGGATCCCGCACCGATTCTGGCGGTCCGCGAGCGCCTCAGGAAGGAGGCTTTCACGACCAGGGTCCAGGGGTGCGGGTCGGATTTTCTGGCGTATTCGCTTCTCGATGCCGTCGTCGACTTCTTCTACGTTGCCCTCGAACGTGCCGGGGAACGTCTCGAATCGCTCGAAAACGAGATTCTCGCCGCGCCGGGACCGGCCGTCGTATCGGAAATCAGGGGCGCGAAACGGGATCTGCTCTCGCTGCGTCGGGCGATATGGCCGCTCCGGGACGTCGTGAGCGAGCTGCAGCGGACAGAGACCCCGCTTGTCACCGGAGACACCAGGGTGTACCTTCCCGACTGCCTCGACCATGTCCTTCAGATTCTCGATCTGCTCGAAACCTACAGAGATATCGCGTCGGGACTCATGGACGTCCACCTCGCGACGGTCAGCAACCGGATGAACGAAATCATGAAGATCCTGACGATCATCTCGACGATTTTCATTCCGCTGACGTTCATCGCGGGACTGTACGGCATGAATTTCAATACGCAGCTCTCGCCGCTGAATATGCCCGAACTGAACTGGAAATACGGGTACCTGTTCGCGCTTGCGCTGATGCTCGTCTCCGCGGCCGGGATGGCATGGATGTTCCGGAAGAAGGGGTGGATCGGTTCGACGCGGGGCTCGGCTGCCACCGAAACCGTCGCGAAGCGTCCCCCGGACGAATCCCTCTGATCCCGTCTCCGGACGATCGCTCCCGTGAAAGCGGAAGGGGAAGCCTGGGGCTTCCCCTTCGTGCGCCCTCGAGGCGACGGCGGAATGAGAGGGGGTTACGGCAGGATCGCGAAGACCCGCGCCGGGAATCCCGAACCGAAGAACGGCTTCGGAAACGCAGCGACTACGAGGGCCCCGGCTTCGGGAAGTTTGTCAAGATTTGCCAGGAGCTCGATCTGATAGTGGTCCTGGGCAAGGATATAGGCCTCGCAGGAATAATCTCCCGCACTTGTGGAGACTCCCGGATCGGTGTCGGTCGTCTCGTGTCCCGATGCGGTGATCTTCCGTTCCTCGTAGAGATACTTCAGGACGGACATGCTCCATCCTGGATAGTGCGCCACGCCCTTTCCGTCCTCATTGCGCATGGCCTTCGCGTCGGGCCATTTCTTCGACCAGTCCGTTCTCAGCGCGACGAAGGCGCCCTCAGGGATCGGGCCGTTCTTCGCCTCCCACTTCCTCACGTCATCCATCGAAACGACCGCGTCCGGGTTGGTTGCGGCCTGCTCGTGAATATCGAGCACGACGAGCGGAAGGAGCATTTCCTTCACGTCGATCCGGTCGATCGTCCGCTTCCCTCTGGCGAAGTGAGCCGGGGCGTCGCAATGCGTTCCCCACTGTCCGACGTGAGAGAAGACCTGGGCGAAAAAGCCGTAGCCTGCTTTGCCGACGCCCTTGTCGTACCAGTACACGGTTTCGCGGGTCTCATCGGGAAATCCGGGCCAGTGGGGAATCCCCGGTTCGAAGGAATGCGTGAGATCCACGAACGTTCTGGTCTTCAGAACGCCGTAGATGTCCGTCAGGGATGGTGCGGCCGCCCAGACAGCCCCTGCGCAGAGGATCAGCGCGCAGAGAGCCGCAAAGAGTCCCCATCGACGAAATCGCATGGAGCAGATCACCTCCGGTTAGAGTCGTTTTTTTCGTTCTCATCGCCTCGCGGAACGTTATGGGAAAGAATACTCTGAAATGGTCGAATATGCAAAAGGGGGAGATACGGCCCTTGCGCCGCATCTCCCCCTTTGCGCGACGGGGGAAAATCGCTACGCGACCTTTCTGAAGGTCGTTCCTTTCGCCTTGCAGATCGGACACTCGTCGGGAACGCCGTTTTCCTGGACGTATCCGCAGAACGGGCACAGGTAGTATTCTGCGTCGCGTCCCTTCTCGAGGCCGGCCATCGCCTTTTTGTACAGTTCCGCGTGGACCTTTTCCGCTTCGTTCGCGAGCTGGAAGCTCCGGAACGCGGCCTTGTTCCCATCGGTTTCGGCGTCTTTCATGAAAGCGGGGTACATCTCGGTGAATTCGTAGGTCTCGCCGTCGAGGGCTGCCTGCAGATTCTGCTTCGTGTCGCCGATGCCTCCCGCGACGCGGAAGTGCGAATGGGCGTGGAGCGTTTCCGCTTCTGCGATTGTCTTGAGGAGTTTCGCGACTGCAGGATAGCCTTCCTTTTCCGCCTGTGCGGCATAGGCGAGGTACTTCCTGTTGGCCATGGACTCCCCGGCGAACGCATCCATAAGGTCTTTCATGGTTTTCGACTGACCCATCGGTCATCCTCCTTCGGATTGTGACATGTGATGAAACCCTGTCCTTCTGTTTCTCCGCCTCATATATCGATTGGGGACCTGCGGATCGGTCCCTCTCTCCGGGACGTTCGGGGAGAATGCGTGCTATGCGCCGATCGGAACGATTGTTTCCGGATTCACGACCCGGAACGTGAACGATTCGGTCAGGAAGCAGCGAACCCTGCCGGACGTCTTGTCCTCGTAGCCGAGGGACATGTCCTGCCCGATGACGAGCTCCATGTCGCCGCCGCGGGAGGAGACGACGAAGGAGGCGTCCGGGGAATTCGCGAATACCACTTTCGATACGAGTTTCTCGACTCGCTTGATCAGCGGATAATCGGCTGCGGAAGAGTAGAGCTTCTTCCAGAGTGCCGGGGATGCCGCGAGTACGTACGGTCCCTCGACGGACGCGTCTTGGAGCATGAGAGTCGCGTCCATGATCGCGCGGAGGATTCCCTCGATTCCGTCGCCCGTCGTGAGCGGACGGTGGGCGGCGGCGTTCCTCAGTCCCACGATGCACCCTTCGTCGAGTCCCGAGTAGATGGCCGTGTCCTCGAAGGTCGCGATCGCCTTCGCGGCTTCCTCGAGAGGCTTCAGATCGGGGTTTTTCGAGCCTCTGGAGATATTGTCGAGTTCCCACTGCTCGAGTTCGAACACGGCCCTCGCCTCGACGAGCGGAAGGATCATGTTGACGCCGAATTCGACTCCCTTTCTCGGAACCTCGGTCTTGATGTCGAGACGCCCGAGCGGATGTCCGGCGTAGTTCCAGCCTTTCGGCCCGATGACGTCAACGAATTTTCTGCCCGTGAGAGCCAGGGAAAGAACCCTCCTGGCCTGCGAATCGAGTTCCTCCCAGGCTTCCTGCGCGATCATTTCGGTGGAGCGGCGAAGAATTCCGTTCATTCGATTTCCTCCCTTATCGAGAAGTGTCCGGCCGGTGTCCGGTTACACCCTGAGGCTGCCGATCCCGAGCGCCCCATCTCCGCCTTCGGATGCGGCGTTTCCTTCGATCGCGACGATGG
>CALFXN010000145.1 GCA_937957815.1 uncultured Synergistales bacterium | reverse complement strand
CGTTGTTCATGACTCCGATCAGGAAGCTGCCGACGACGGTCCCCGCGATCGTCCCGACGCCGCCAGCCGGACTCGTTCCTCCGATGATGACGGACGCGATCGCGTCGAGCTCGAACATGTTCCCGAGGTTCGGGTTCGCGCCGTTGAGTCGGGACGTGAGCAGGATTCCCGAGACGGCCGCGAGCGTCGTCGCGATCGTGTAGACCGCGAGCTCGACGCGGAAGACGTCGATTCCGGACAGTCGCGCGGCCTCGCGATTGCCTCCGGTCGCGTAGATCTGTCGTCCGAGTCTCGTGTTGCGCAGCATGAACGCGCCCGCGAGAATCAGCGCGAGAAGGAGCGCCACGGGGTAGGGAATCCCCCTGTAACTGATGAAAACGTATCCCGCGAACGCGATGATCCCGACGCCGAAGGATGCCTTCAGCGCGACGTCGCGCGTGGGAACGTGGATGCCGTAGGAATGCTGCCGCGACGCGCTCCGGACCGTCGCGAACAGGAATGCCGCGAACGCCAGTCCGAGGATGACGGCCGAGGTCGCCGGTCCGATGTATTCGCCGCCGATCAGCGGAAAGCCCGGGTCCGTGACGGGGATCGAACTCCCTTCCGAGAGTACGAGCGCCCCTCCGCGCGCGATCGTCATCATGCCAAGCGTGATGATGAACGCGGGAATCCGATAGTGCGCGATCCACAGACCATTCCAAATCCCTATTCCGACACCGACCAGGAGCACCGTCGCGAGAATCGCGAGCCAGACGTTCCAGCCGTGTTGCATGAAGAGCGTCACGACGATCGACGCGAGACCGACGATGGACCCGACCGAGAGATCGATTCCCCCGAGAAGGATCACGAACGTCATGCCGACAGCGATGATTCCGATGATCGTGACCTGCAGCGTGATATTGCTCAGGTTGCGGGGCGTGAAGAACGCGTCCGAGAGGAACGACAGCGCCGCCGTCAGGACGACGAGCGCCGTCAGCGTCGCGTGCAAGCGAAAGAAGTTTTTCATCGGGCCCCCTCCTGCGTGCGGTTTCCCGTGGCGTAGTCCATGACTTCTTCCTTCGTGGTCTTCGACGTCTCGAGATCGGCGACGAGACGCCCTGCGCACATCACGAGAATCCGGTCGCTCATTCCCATAATTTCGGGAAGCTCCGACGAGATCATGATGACCGTCACGCCACGCCTCACGAGATCGTTCATGAGCCGGTAGATCTCGACCTTCGCCCCGACATCGACGCCTCGCGTCGGTTCGTCGAGAATCAGGATTCTCGATTCCGTCGCGAGCCATTTCGCGATGACGACCTTCTGCTGGTTGCCCCCCGAGAGCGCTCCGGCCGCCGTGTCGATGGAGGGCGTCCGGATGCCGAGTTCGTCGACGAAACGCCCCGCGAGGTCCCGCTCGCGGAGGTCGTCGATGACGCCGATCGCGTTCGAGACGGCCCTGAGCGAACTCAACGCGACGTTCGTCCGGACGGAGAAGTCGAGAATCAGCCCGAGGAGCTTGCGGTCTTCCGTGACGAGCGCGATTCCCGCCGCGATCGCGTCTCCCGGCGAGCGAATCGCAACGGGACGGCCGTCGATCAGGACCTCCCCCCTCGCCTCGTCGGGCAATGCGCCGAAAATCCCGCTCACGAGCTCGGTCCGCCCCGCGCCCATGAGCCCGGCGATCCCGAGGATCTCCCCCTTTCTCGCGCAGAACGAGACGTCCGAGACCCGCTTCGCGTTCCGAAGCGACGGGTGGTCCACCTCGAAATGCCGTACCTCGAGCGTGATCGCGCCCGGCGAGGCCGGGCCCTTCGGATATTTCTCGCGGATATCCCGGTTGACCATCCGCGAGACGACGGCATCGAGGCTCACTGAAATGAGCGGCTCCGCCGGGCCGACGGTCTTTCCGTCCCGGAGAACCTGGACGCGGTCGCCGATGCGCTCGAACTCGTCGAGCTTGTGGGAAATGTAGATCATGCACACGCCCCGATCGCGCAGCGAACGCAGGATCCGGAAGAGATCCTCCGTCTCGCGGTCCGTGAGCGCGCTCGTCGGTTCGTCGAGCACGAGAATCGACGCGTCGAGCGACAGGGCCTTCGCGATCTCGACCATCTGCTGTTTTCCGACCGGGAGCGTCCGGACGCGGTCGCGCGTTCCGATGCCCCTGATCCGGAGCCGGTCGAGGATCGTCGCGGCCTCCGCGTGGACGCGGTCCCAGTCGATGATCCCGAAGGTGCGCGTGAAATAGCGGTCGAGGAAGATGTTCTCTCCGACGGACATATCCTGGATCAGGTTGAGTTCCTGGTGGATGATCGCGATGCCGGCCTCCGCGGCTTCGCGCGTCGAGCCGAAGCGCCGCTCCTCCCCGCGGATCGTGATGCGCCCCGAGAAGCTCGACGCGGGCCAGACGCCGCTCAGGATCTTCATGAGCGTCGACTTTCCGGCGCCGTTCTCTCCGGCGAGAATAAGCACTTCGCCCGCCCGGGCCTCGATCGTCACGTCGTCGAGAGCACGCACTCCGGGAAAGTCCCGTGTGATATGCTCCATCCGGAGCACAACATCCCCCATACACGTCACCCTCCTCCGCGTCACGCAGGGCCGGAGTCGTTCTTTCCGAACGACTCCGGCCGCTCTTTACTTCCCGTAGACCTGCTCTCGCGTATAGAACCCCTCGGCGATGATCGTCGAATCGAGATTCTCCTTCGTGACCGGCACGACCTCCGTAACGATCGTCGGCACGTCGACCGCACCGTTGTTGATCGTCTTATCCGGCTTTACGAGGTCTGCGACCTTCGCATTCGGATTCCTCGCGAGAAGGACGGCGATCTCTGCGGCTTTCTCGGCAAGCGGCCGGATCTTCTTCCAGATCTCGAGCGCCTGTTTGCCATTGGCGACGTACTGGATGTTCACAAGGTCCGCGTCCGACCCGGCGACGAAGACCTTCGCCGCGTCGTCGAGTCCCTGCTCCTTCAGCGCCGCGACGACGCCCCGGGCCATGCCGCTGTTGTTGCAGATGAACGCATCGACCGAATTTCCGGTCTTCGTGAGGACGTTCTGTGCGGTCGCCATCGCCCGGTCCGGCGCCCATCCCTCGTGCGACTGCTGCGTCACGAGCTCGAGACCGGAATTCGCGCGGATGATCTCGAGCGCTCCCGAAGACATCGCGATCGCGTTCGAGTCGCCCGGCTGCCCCATGATCAGGGCCACTTTCCCCTCGATCTTGCCCTTCTTCGTCCTGAGCCAGGAAAGCATGGCCTCCCCCTGAAGCTTTCCGACGGCCCATGAATCCTGCATGACCATGCAGTCGAGCGGACCGTTGACGAGCATCGAATCGTAGCCGACGACTCTGACGCCCTCCCTGTTCGCCATCTTCACCATGGCCCCGGCCGTGCCGGTATTCACAGGCTGCAGGACGATGACCTTCGCCCCTCGCGCGAGCATGTTCTCGAACTTCGCGAGCTGATCCTGTTCGTTGTTGTTGCAGGAATCGAAAATCGTCTCCGCGCCGAGCTCCCGCGCCTTCGCGATGAAGTCGGCCCGGTCCTTCTGATACCGCTCCTCCTGCATGGTCTTGAGGATGAATCCGATCTTCAGGTCATTTGCGCCACACGCAGGCGCAAGACTCCCCAGGAGGATCGCCGCCGCAATACCCGCCAGAAAGAATCGTTTCATGCCCCCATCTCCCTTCCCGCTCCGGACAGAAGCCTCTCCCTTCCGATCGCTCCGAAAGGAATTCCGACGATTACCGCAAGTTCGCAGACGTCTCCGCCGATTCTCACCTTCTTCCTTTCCGATTTGTGATTTGTTTCTATTATAAATCGAATTGTCATGGAATGATGTCGCGGGAGTCTGTCGCATCGTTTCGCCGATGACCTCGCTTCGGTATAAAATACGTCCGTATGGACACGGGAAAGCGGGTGAAGCGATTTTGAACGATACTGATGCGCCCTGTTTCGTTTTCCGGGGAAACGACGTATTATTGTCGTCCTCCCCTGAGATGCCTCTGACCGGCGACGTCGTCCGGGAACTCTTTCCGGACGTCCTGCGCGAGGGAACCTTCACGCGCGGGGACGTCCTCTGTCGCTGGATCGAAATTTCGCCGCAGGTCCCCCCTCCGGATGGAACGGAATTTTCCGGAATGCGCGGAACGTGGAGCGCGTTCGGCGACGAGTGGTTCTCGCGGGCCGGGCACGCCTACCAGCTCATGGAGTGGGAGCGGACGACACGACACTGCAGTCGCTGCGGCGCGGCAATGCGGAATCATGCGACCGACCGCGCGAAGGAGTGCCCTTCGTGCGGCTTCGTGAGCTACCCCGTCATCTGTCCCGTCGTCATCGTCGCGGTCGTGAGGGACGGAAAACTCCTTCTCGCGCGGAACGCGGGCTTTCCGACGGGACGCCACAGCGTCATCGCGGGATTCGTCGAGGCGGGAGAATCGCTCGAGGCGGCCGTCGCTCGCGAAATCCGCGAAGAGGTCGCCATCGAGGTCGGCGATCTCCGCTACTTCGGAAGCCAGCCGTGGCCGTTCCCGCACTCGCTCATGATAGGGTTCCGGGCGACCTGGAAATCCGGTGACATCCGGCCCGACGGACGCGAGATCGTCGAGGCGGGGTGGTACGGACCGGAGTCGCACCCCGACATTCCGCCGTACGGGAGCATTTCGCGCCGTCTCATCGACGCGGCCTTCGCGGAGATCCGCGCCACGGAGGAAAACTGATGGCCGACATCCCGCCCCCGCTCCTCGGGGCTTTGCGCGTCGCGATCGGAAACGCGAACGTTCTCACTTCCCCCGAGGGAATCGAATCGTACGGCCGCGACGAGGCGGGACGACTCTTCGCGCGCACTCCGGACGTCGTCGTTCGTCCTCGCGACGCCGCGCAGGTCGCGAAGATCCTCGCGCTCGCACAGGAATATCGCGTCGCCGTCACGGCGCGGGGCGCCGGGAGCAGATCGGAAGAGCGTCGTGTAGGGAAAGAGTGTAGATCTCGGTG
>CALFXN010000144.1 GCA_937957815.1 uncultured Synergistales bacterium | reverse complement strand
ATCTCCGCCTGGTCCTGCGTGACGGTGAAAGACTTCGCGTCCTTCAGGACCCTGTATCCCGCATACGCCCAATTGAATATGGCGGGAAGGTCTTCGCGAAGTTTGCGCGTCAGGTCCTTGTCCGCCAGATGTTCGCCTTTTTTCGGGGTTTCCACGAATCTGGCGTTGAACGATACGAAAGAGATCCGGCGCAGGAAACCGGTCGTCATGTCGCGGGACTTGAAATACTCGTTGCAGGCCGCCACCAGCTTCGTTCGGGGTCGGAACGTCAGGAAGTCCTTGTTTTTGTAGCACCCGTTGATCGTGTCCCCGACGACGATCTGCTTGAAAACCGACTCCGCGCCCTTCACGTTGCTCTGCGTCTCGGAGGAGATGTTCAAGACCGACGTCAGCAGATGGATCCGTTGGAACGGCTCGACGAGCCCCGACATTTCGACGTTGGAGACGTTCTCGGCCCCGAACACATCCGTCAGGATATCCAGAAACACGCTTTTGCCGTTCGCCCCGTCGCCGACAAGGAAAAAGCACTTCTGGAGCGAGTTGTCCGAGAAAAGGACGTACCCCGCGATCTCCTGCAGAAGATTCGCCTTCCTCTCGTCGCCCTCCGTCACCTCTTCGACGAACCGCAACCACCGTGTCGAATACGCGTCGGGATCGTAGCTGTACGGCACCTGTATGGAACTCATGAACGTCTCGGAATGAGGATGCGTCTCCCCTGTTTCGAGGTCGAGCACGCAGTTCCTGAAGTTGAAAATCGGCTTCGTGTCGAAGAGTTCCGTCGAGACGGCCTCGGCCTTCAGAAGCGAAAAAATCGAGTTCGTGCGGGTTCCGGTGCGGTATTGCCCCAGCGAATCGGAGATGTAGCGTTTGATCTCGTGATCGCCCCGGCTCCTCCAGGCGCCGAGCGAATACTCGTAGAATCCCAGCGACTCGAAGTACTTCAACCGTCGCTCCGAGACGATCTCCTTGACGATCAAATCTTCCGGAGGCGGTTCCAGCGCCTGCTTCTGCACGATCTTGAGCCACGCCTTCGGGAAATCGACGTGCTCGAAGAGTTCCGCCATCTCCGCCCGTCCGACGAACCGCGCGGCCTGGAACACGAACGACTTGAATTCCTGCCGGTCCTCGATGCGCTCGCACAGCACTTCGATCCCGGGACGCGCGGAATCGACCAGCTCGCGGAGATTTCCCCCCGCGGCGTAGTAGTCCGAAACGTCCTTTTCCTTGAGTTCGCCGCATGTGAAGTGGACCTTGTGCCGAAACAGGAGCTTCGCCATGTCGGTCTGGAAGCGGCTCCCGGCGTCGTCCGAATCGAAGCAGACGAAGACCCCGTCCTTCGCGTGCTGGCAGATGTTGAGAACCTGCTTGAGTTGTTCCTTCGAAAAATATCCGCCCATCGGCGACAGAACCGGAAATCCTTCCTGCTCGAACGACAGCGCGTCGAAAACGCCTTCGGTGATGATGAGGGGAAAGGCAACGTCAGAATCATCAGCTTGTGCCCCGTTGCCTACTGCCAACGGATCGACAGGCATTCCCCGCGCTTCGATGGAATGCAATCCCCAAGGAATATTTTCGTTTAGGCCGTCGAGCTTCGCCTTTTTGTATTTCGGGATTCGTTTTGAACTAGAGTTCAGGACACCGTCAATGTCCT
>CALFXN010000143.1 GCA_937957815.1 uncultured Synergistales bacterium | reverse complement strand
CGACCACCGAGATCTACACTCTTTCCCTACACGACGCTCTTCCGATCTGCGACCACGTGACGCCGCTCTTCATCACGGCCGATCTCGGACTCCACGCGTTCCACCTGATTTTCGACAGGATGCTCCAGAAGATCGAGGCGGGGCACTTCGCGCCCTCGCTCGCGGCTCTGCTCGGGCTCATGAAGAAAGGTCTCGCGGATCTGACCCCGGCGCTCTCGGCGGGCGACGAGGGGAAGGCGGCGGCGGATGTGGTGTCCGATTACGTCGATGTGGCGTCCGCGCTGCTGACGGGCGAGGGGCGCCTCTCCGCGAGAGCGAAGGCCGAAGTCGACAGGATTCTCGCCGCGAGGGAGAAGACGCGATCGACGCTCTCGGGCCGGGAGGAGGACTATACGCTCTACCGTCCGCGCGGACACTACACGCTCTCGCCGGAACTCGAGCGGTACTTCCGCTCGATGAGCTTTCTCGGAGGCGTCACGTTCGGTCTGAAGGCGCAGGAGGAAGCGGCGGCGCTCCGGAACACGGGCGTGATCGCGGTCCTCTGCACGCTGCTCGAAGACCCGGCGACGCTCGCGGCGTGGAAAAAGCTCTTCGATCCATTCACGGAACTCGTCGGCGCGTCGAACGACAACTCGTGGTACGACTACGGTCCCGTCGCGAAGAAGCTCTTCTCGCCGGACGCCCCCGGAGACGTTGAACGGATGCGTGCCCTCAACCGCGCGCTCCTCGACGCGAGCCGCCCGCCGCTCATCATCGGCGTCCCGGCCCCGAGGACCGGCGCGACGCAGAAGGAGCGGTCGGACGACGCGGTCGGGTTCCGGTTCATCGGACGGCGGTTCACGTTCGACGCGATGGCCTTCAATATGCTGACGTCGCCCCGGACTGGGACCGACGAGAAGCCGCGGAACCTCCCCGATCCGCTCGACGTCATGGCGGCCCTCGGATCGTCCGCTGCGCGGCTCGAAGCGAAAGCGTTCGAGGGATTCGCGAAATATGGCGAGAACCTGAAGAAGCTTCAGGATTCGTGGAAGACCTTTGAGCGGAATCCGCTCTCGGCGAACGTCTACTCGCGGCTGCTGCGGATCTTCTCGGAATACTTCGAGCCGACGGGGAGCGGGCAGTTCTTCGCGAAGTCGCCGAACTGGGAGTACCGGAAGCTCGTCACGGCCTCGGCGGCCTGGGCGGAACTGAAGCACGACACGATCCTCTACGGCGAGCAGTCCGGCGCGGAGATGGGCGACGGCGGAGACGTCTGGTACGCGCCCGATTTTCTGTTCCCGGAGCCTCGCGGGTACGTCGAGCCGCAGCCGAAGCTCTTCGACGCGCTCGCGTCCTGCGCGTCGGGCGTGAAGGGGTTCCTCTCGAACGCGGGGATCACGGATGAGGAGTATTCCGGAAAGCTCGCGACGTTCGCCGACCTCATGAAGCGGCTCGCCGCGATCGCCGGGAAGGAGACGACAGGAGGCGAGATCACGGCCGACGACTACCGTTTCGTCCGGGAGTTCCCGTGCGAGCTGTCGCGCGAACTCCTGCTGCCCGAAGACATGCAGCAGCTCTATCCGCCGGTCCCCGACGACGTCCGCGACCGGCTCCGGATGGCGCTCGTCGCCGACGTCGCGTCCGACTACCTCGCGGGCCGCGCGCTTTATGTCGCGACCGGAACGCCGCGACACATCACCGTCTTCGTCGACGATCCGTGGGGTGGTCCGCGCGTGACGCGGGGGGCGGTCTTCTCGTTCTATTCGTTCGCGCGGCCGCTCGCTTCCGGGCGAATGGACGACGCGGCCTGGAAGAAGCTGGCCTACGGCAAGGACCAGAAGGCGCTCGACGCCCTGCGGCCGGCCTGGACGAGAAAACCGGAGAACTGAGCGCCGGCTGTGTCTGTTCCGCTCGCTTCGCTCGCTGCGCTCGTACGAGCGGTCGTCGCGTGTGCGCTGCTCGGGGGGCTGGTCTTCCCTTGCGGCGCGCACGCGCTCGTGTGTCCGCCGCCGCCCGCCGGAATCCGGCTCGCGGCCTCCGGTCGGGCTTCATTCGATGAGCTTGCGGTCGCAGGCCGGATCGTCGGCGGCATCGCCCCGCACCACGACGTCGCCGGGGCGATGATCCTGCGCTTCTACGCGACGCTGAAGGCCTCGGGGCTCTCACCGAAGCGCGTCGTTCTCATCGCTCCGGACCACTACCGGGCGGGTCGGAGCGCCGTCACGGTCTGCGGCGCGGACTGGGAGACCCGGGCCGGGAAGCTCCCGGCGGACGAGGGCATGGTCGGCGCGGTCGTCCGTTCGGGCGCGGCGACGCGCGACGACCGCATCTTCGTCCGCGAACACGGCGTGACGACACACCTCCCACTCATCCGGGCGACGTTTCCGGAAACGGTCGTAATTCCGCTCGCCATCCGGTCGTCGGCGTCGGACCTTCAGCTGCTCGCGCTCCGGAAGGTTCTTCTGCCCTTCCTCCGCGACGGGGGGCTCGTGATCCTGAGCATGGATCTCTCGCACGGCAAGACGCCGGAGCGTGCGGCGCTCGAGGACGAGCGGACGCTTCCGACGCTTCTGCGCGGAGACGTTTCCTCCCTGAAAGGACTCGACGTCGACAGTCCCCGCGGCGCGGCGCTCTTCCTCGCGCTCGTTCGCGAACTCGGGGACCAGCTTCGCCCGTTACGCTCGCCGAGCGCAGCGAGCGTCGTCCTCGACCACACGGACTCGGGCGCCATCCTGAACAGGCTGGACGAACCCTGCACGAGCTACGCGACGATGCTCTTCGCGAAGTGAACGATCGAAGTGCGTGATTCCGACGGAGGCGCCATCATCCGCGGGGCGTCGTCCCCCGCTCTATGGCGGTCTCGAGGCGCGCGCGGAGCGTGCAGTCGAGCGCGCCCCTGTCGTCGATCCTGATGAGGCCCTCCATGATGCCTTTTCCGGCCAGGATGTCGCGCGCGGTCCGGCGCATCCGGTCGCCGAACTGGCGATCGACCGGACTCGTGACGGCGATCTCGATCCCGCCCGGGTGCGGTCCGACCGTCACCATCGCGTCGCTCGATTCGAGCGACCCCGCATTGGCGGTTTTTTCGATCTTCACGTCATACCCACTCCTTTTTCCGTGTTCGTCGTCCGCGGGGCGCGTCAATGCCTGAGCCCCGCGCGTGTGATGCGGCTCCAGAGAGCGGCGGACCGACGGTCGTCGTCGCGGCCGCTCTCTATCGCTGCGAGTGCGTCGTAGGTCGTCGCGGGGAGAAGAAGCCGCGCTTCCGCGAGCCGCCCCTCGCGGATGAGCTCACGGACGCGCGATGCCGATATGGCCTCGCCGTCGTGTTCGACCCTGGGGATCTCCGTCACGCGGATCCCTGCGGGCGGCAGCACGCGCTTCAGCGTCTCGTTGTACGTCCTCGTGACCGGGCAGAAGGGTTCTGTTCCGACGAAGCGCTCCGAGACGCGGAGCGCGGGGGCGATGCGCCCGGCGAAAATCGTCGCGTCGAGTTTTGCATGGACGCGCGCGACGGCATCGTCGCGCGTGAAGTACGACGGGAAGGTCCGCGACGAGATGACGTACGCTCCGCCGCGAAGGACGGACACGTTCGCGAGGTCGGACGTTCCCGCGCGGACGAGCTCGAACCGCAGATCGAACGGGAAGGCCGAGCGATCTTCCTCGACGACGATGACATACAGACGCGGCGAGCGGGCTGCCGCCGTCTCGAGGAGATACCTGTGACCGAGCGTGAAGGGATTCGCGTTGACGACGACCGATCCGGCTCCGTCGGGGCCGCCCTCCGCGACGGCGGACAGGAACGACAGATACGACGCGAGCCCTCCGCGCTCCCTTCCGGCGACGGACCACTCCAGCAGCGCAACCTCGTCGGTCTGCGCCACGAGGTCGAACGAGAGCGCCCCGAAAACCGGTGCCGTTTCGGGTTTCGTGAACACGGAGAGCTCCGTCCGACCCTGCCGGATCGCTTCCTTCACAAGCGCGGAGACGATCCGCGCGGCGATGCCTTCGTCGCGGCATTCCGGCAGTGTGCCGAAGCACTGGAGCGTCGCGCCGACCAGGGTCCCCGTTCCGACGAGCCGGTCCGATTCGTCGTAGATCCCGAGGATCCGGTCCCCGGGATCCGTTGTGGGAACCGAGAGAGCGAGCGATTCAAGCAGCTTCCGGCGTTCCGCTCCCTCTCGTTCCGCGTCGCCGATCCACCGTTCCGAATACATGGCGAATGACTCTCCGGTATCCGCCGCCGGCTCAGCGCTTCGCGGCGAGATTCAGGAGGCCGCCCGCGAGGAGGATGCCCCGCTCGCGTTCCGAGAGCGGGCAGACGAGGCGAACAGTCCCTGCGTCGGACTCCGCCTCGAAACGGCCGAGTTCGAGCGCCCGGCGCATTCCGCGGAGACGGATGCGTCCGCCCATCCCCGGCGGGAAGAGCGCGTAGGCCGCGGGGTCATCGAACTGGAGGGGCAGGATGCCGAAATTGACGAGATTCTGCCGGTGGATCCTGGCGAACGATTTCGCGACGACGGCGCGGACGCCGAGGTATCGCGGGGCGAGCGCCGCGTGTTCGCGGCTCGATCCCTGACCGTAGTTGTCGCCCGCGACGATCGCTCCGGCTCCCGATTCGCGCGCCCGGGCGGGGAACGTCGGATCGACGAGTTCGAAGCAGTGCTTCGAGATCTCGGGAATATTCGACCGGAGCGGCAGGATTTTCGCGCCGGCGGGCATGATGTGGTCGGTCGTGACGTCGTCGCCGAGGACGAGAAGGATCTCGGCGTCGAGATCGTCCCAGAGCGGCGGAAAGACCGGCAGCGGCGCGATGTTCGGTCCCCGGACGATGTCGACGCGGCTTCCGTCCTCGGGCGGCATGACGATCATCCGGTCGTCTGACGGGAGCGATTCGGGCCACGTCAGCGATGGAAATTCGCCGAGTGTCCTGGGGTCGACGATACACCCCCGGAGGGCGGACGCGGCGGCGGTTTCGGCGCTCGCGAGGTAGACGCGCGCGTCCTTCGTCCCGGTGCGTCCCTCGAAGTTGCGGTTCGACGTCCGGAGGCTCGCGCCCCCGGAGCGCGGGGCCTGTCCGATGCCGACGCACGGGCCGCACGCGCTCTCGAGTATCCGCGCGCCCGACTCGGCGAGATCGGCGAGTTCGCCGCCGCGCGAGAGCTGAACGACCGTCGAGCGCGACCCCGGGGCGATGCAGAGCGAGATGTTCGGCGGGACGACCTTCCCCCTGAGGATCGCGGCGACGCGCGCCATGTCGAGGTACGATCCGTTCGTGCAGCTGCCGATGAAGACCTGGTCGAGCGGCGTCCCCGCGACCTCCCGGACCGGGACGACCGCGTCGGGGCTGTGGGGCAGCGCGACGAGCGGTTCGAGCTTCGAAAGATCCAGTTCGACGGTGTCGTCGTAGGTCGCGTCCGGGTCCGCTTCGAGCGGCGCGTAGTCCCGTTCCCTGTCGTGTATCTTCAGGAATTCGCGGGTCCGCTCGTCGCTCGGGAAGACCGACGATGTCGCGCCGAGCTCCGCACCCATGTTCGTGATGGTGCCGCGTTCGTAGACCGAGAGCGTGGCGATGCCGGTCCCCGCGTACTCGAAGATCTTTCCGACGCCGCCGCTCGTCGAGAGACGGTGCAGGAGTTCGAGGACGATGTCCTTCGCGGAGCACCACGGTGGCAGCGATCCCGTCAGGAGAACGCGGACGATCCGCGGCATCCGGACGACGAACGGGTATCCGCCCATGGCCATCGCGACGTCGAGTCCGCCGGCCCCGATCGCGAGCATTCCGAGTCCGCCGCACGTCGGCGTGTGGCTGTCGGAGCCGAGGAGCGTCCTGCCGGGAACGGCGAAACGTTCGAGGTGGACGAAGTGGCAGATTCCGTTCCCGGCTCGCGAGAGACGGACACCGTACTTCGCGGCTGCCGACGCGAGAAAGGCGTGATCGTCGGCGTTCTCGAATCCCGTCTGGAGGGTGTT
>CALFXN010000142.1 GCA_937957815.1 uncultured Synergistales bacterium | reverse complement strand
AGATAAGGCCACGTGACTGGAGTTCAGACGTGTGCTCTTCCGATCTACCATAAGAAAAAGGAGCACGTATGCGGGACAGACAATCTCCACAAAACCGCGACGAAACCTGTATGACGCTCCCCCGTCCGATGCCGTCCGGCGTCGAGACGGACGTGACGGGGCATTCGCCGTTCTTCCTCGATGGAACGGAGAACATCTGGATCGTCCTCGAAGGCCAGATCGACGTCTTCTTCACTCCGCGCGACGGCGACGCACAGACGGGCCCGCGCGACTACCTCTTCACGGCCGTCGCCGGAGACGTCCTCTTCGGCATCGCCCCCTCCGCGGCGGCGGACCCGTTCGCGCAGGGAGCGGGAAGCTCGAACGGCCTCATCGCGGGCGGCATTCCCGGGACGAGGGTTCTCAGGTGTTCGCGCGCCGAGTACCTTGCGTCCGCGCGTTCCGGCAAAGACGCACTTTCCGCGGCCGCGGCGGAAATCGACCGCTTCCTCGAACTGTTCGGACGCGGCATCGTCAAGGATATCGTTCCGCTGCCGCGGATCAAGGTACGAATCCCTCCCGCCGGCGGCGGCACCGAGATCCCTCCCGACGCCCCGGCGGCTCCCGACGGGGATGCCGTCGTATGGGTCCGCCTCGCGGGCGAAACGGAGTCCCCGGTCAACGCACTCTATGTCGACACGGAGCCGCCGCCCGGAGACGTCTTCTTCCCCCTCCCCCACAACTGCTGGATCGTCGCCCAGGAGAAATGCGGCGCGAGCGTGCTGACGACGGCCGGGATGCTCTCGTCCGGCGACTTCGAGACATCTCTCGACGCATGGTATTCGATGGTCGGTTCGCTCCTCTCGATGAACGCGCGTCTCCGGGCCGCCGACGACCTCGGCGCGCTCCGCTCCGCGCAGAAAGCCGACGAGGAATCGTTCGCGGGGGCCTATTCCGACCTCTGCTCATCGCTCCCCGTCTCCTCCCGCGTCACGGAGCCCGGGGAGGCGAAGACGCAGTCCGGTCAGGCGGACCGGGTCGCGCACCTCAGGGCGGCGTTCAACAGAATTCTCGCGCTCCAGGGAATCCCGATTCCCTCCCATCGGGAGGACGTTCAGCCCGAAGATTTCCAGGACATCGCCGACGAGGCGGATCTGCGCATCCGGGAAGTCCGCCTCGTCGGAACGTGGTGGAAGGAGGACGGGGCTCCGCTCGTCGCGTGGCTCCGGGACTCCGCATCCGGGACCGAAGGGAGACGATCCCGTCCGGTTCCGGTCGCGCTGATTCCGCCGCGGCCCGGTTCGTGCGCTCCGTTCCCCGGAATCCGGGGCAAGGCCCGGAACGATTCGTACCGGATCTGGGACGCCGCGAACGGATTGCGTCCTCTCGACGACGCGACCGCCGCGCTTCTTGGCGACACGGCGTGGCAGATCTACGCCCCCCTGCCCGCGGAACCGATGTCGCTCCGGCAGCTCTTTTCGACACGGACGGGACACGACGGAACGACGACGGGGGCGTTCCTGTCGATGCTCTTCAGGGGCGAAGGGTTCTTCGTGACGTCGCTCGAGATTCTCATGGCGGCGCTGACGCTCCTTCCCCCGGCGATCATCGGCATCGTCGCGAACGACGTCATCCCGCGCGGCGACCGATCCCGCCTGCTCCAATTCCTGCTGCTCCTCTTTGCGGTGGCCGTATCCACGGGGCTGTTGCGGTTCGCGCGCGAACTTTCGCTCGCGCGCATGGAAACGCGTCTGTCGCACCGCATCATGACGGGAATCTGGGACCGCATCCTCCGGCTCCCCGTCAAATTCTTCTCGCGCTTCCAGGCGGGCGACCTCGTCAACCGGGGCATCGGCCTCTTCCTCGTGCGGCGATCGGCGACCGCCGCACTCAGACTCTTCAGGATCAACGTCCTTTTCGTCCTCTTTCCGTTCGCGCAGTGTCTCTGGCTCGACTGGAGGTCGGCACTCACGGGACTCGCGTGTCTCCTCGCGCTCCTCGCGCTCGCGTGGCGCACCGGGCGGCGGCAGATCGACGGAACGCGGCGCGTGACCGAAATGCAGAACAGGACGTCGGGGCTCACGTTCCAGATCCTCTCGGGGATCGCGAAACTCCGGACGACGGGAGCCGAGAACAGGGCTTTCGGACGCTGGGCGGCCCTCTTCAGCCGCCAGCGCAGCATCGCGACCGGGGTCCGGAAAGACCTCGATCGCCTCTCGCGCGCAATGACGGTATTTCCATTCGTCGCGACGCTCGCCGTCCTCGCGGGGATCTCCCTGCGCCACGAAACCGGCGCGCAATGGAATACCGGGACTCTTCTCGCGTTTTTCTCGGCATGGGGAACGCTCCAGGTCGCCTGCATGAGCTGTCTTTCGTCCGCCGCGCTCCTGGCGGGAACTCTTCCGGGGCTCGAAAATCTCCAGCCGATCCTCGACGCGTATCCCGAGTCGGGACAGGGCAAGACGGATCCGGGCAAGATCACGGGACGGATCGACATCGAAAACGTCACTTTCAGTTACCCGCTCGCGCAGGTGCGGAGAAGCGGACGGGAACGGCCGGTCGCCGAGACGTCCGGCCGGCCGATCCTCCGGGATTTCAGCCTTCACGTCAGGGCCGGAGAATTTCTCGCCGTCGTCGGTCCGTCAGGGTCGGGGAAGTCCACGCTGCTGCGTCTCCTGCTCGGATTCGAGACGCCGGACATGGGTTCGATCTTCTACGACAGCAAGGACCTGAACGACCTCGACATGAAGAAGCTCCGCAGCTCGCTCGGCGTCGTCCTCCAGGACGGGGGGCTGCTCTCGGGCGACATCGCGACGAATGTCCGGTGTTCCAGGGCCCTTTCGCTCGACCAGGTCCGCGAGGCGATCGACATCGCGGGACTGACGGAGGAAATCGAGGCGATGCCGATGGGCCTCCACACGATCGTCAGCGAGGGAGCCGGAACGCTCTCGGGCGGGCAGAAGCAGCGCCTGCTGATCGCGCGCGCGGTCGCAGGACATCCGCGGGTTCTCATGTTCGACGAAGCCACGTCGGCGCTCGACAACAGAACGCAGGCGAAGATTTCGCGAAGTCTCGAGCGGATCGACGCGACGCGAATCGTCGTGGCACACAGGCTTTCGACGATCGTCCGCGCGGACAGGATCGTCCTGATGGACCGGGGAGGCATCGTCGAGGAGGGAACGTTCGGCGAACTCATGGCCCAGGGCGGTCTCTTCCGCTCGCTCGCGAAACGGCAGATGCTCGATTCGTCCGGACACGCAGTCGCGGGAGAGGCAGGCGGAATGCCATGACGCCGCTCCCGATGACCGAAGAAACGAGGATCCCCGAAGAATTCCGTCCCCTCTTCTGGGATGCGGCGTGGGAGTCGCTCGACGTCCGCGGACACGCCGCGTTCATCATCGAGCGGCTTCTCAACGAAGGGGACGAAACGCACGTCCGCTGGATCTTCCGGACGTACGGAGCGAGGAGCGTAAAGGCCGTCGTGTGCGAAAGCCGCAGGCTGTCGCGCAAGACGGCCCGCTGCTGGCAGAGTTTTTTCGGACTTCGGGAGGAGGAGATGCGGTGTTTTGGGATGTCCTCGACGACGAACGGAAACGCGTACTGAGGCTTCTGGTCGCGACCCCGCCGATCGGGGGCGCCTATCTCGCGGGCGGGACTGGGCTCGCGCTGCTTTTCGGCCACCGGACGTCCGTCGATTTCGACTGGTTCACGCCGGACGACTTCTCCCCGGCAGCCCTCGCTTCGCGCCTCGGGGAGCTCGGTCCCCTGCGCGTCGCGGAGACGGCGCCCGGGACGTTCCACGGCTGGCTCGGCGAATGCCGCGTCACGTGGCTCCGCTACACGTATCCGATGCTCCGGCCGTTCGTGACGCCCGACGACCTTCCGGGCCTCTCGATCGCGTCGCCGCTCGACATCGCGCTCATGAAGTGGACGGCGCTCTCGGACCGCGGAGCGCTCAAGGATTTCATCGACCTGTACGAATGCGCCCGTCAGGGTCTCCCGCTCCGGCTTCTCCACGACCGGCTCGGGGAGAAGTTTCCGGGACTGAACCTCAACCGCTATCACATGATCAAATGCCTGACCTACTTCGACGACGCAAAAAGCGACCCGTGGCCGGAAATACGCCGCTCCGTCACCTGGGGGGATCTGGAGGCGTATTTCCGGACCGCGGGCGCCGAACTTCTCAGATCGGTATCGTCGTAAACCGCTACTCCCGGGGCTTCCGATAGTCGGGCTGCATCGACAGACACTTCTTCGGGCAGACCTCCGTGCATCCGCCGCAGAGGATGCAGCGGTAGGGGTCGAGCGTCCACGCCTGCTCGTCGCGCCGGACCTCGATGGCGCCGGCAGGACACCTGCGGGCGCACAGGCCGCAGAAGACGCAGTCCCCGATATTCATGTCCAGGCGGAAACGGCCCCCTTCGACCGTCGGCGAAGGCGCGGCTGGATAGTTGCGCGTCGCGGGCCCCGTGAACAGGTTCTTCAATACGTTTCGAACGAACGGAATCATGGCTATCGCTCCGTGCACGAGATGCAGGGGTCGATGGACAGGATGATCACAGGGACGTCCGACGTGCTGCACCCCGGAACCATCGCGAGAAGCGCCGGGACGTTGGCGAATGTGGGCGTCCGGATCCGCACCCGGTCAAGCATTGGAGAACCGTTGGCGCGAAGGTAATACATCACTTCGCCCCGCGGTTGCTCGACGCGCTCGATCGTCTCGCCGTCGGGATTCCCCCGGAAGGGCGTCGCGATCGGCGTCGCGGGCATTTTCGCAAGCGCCTGTTCCACGAGTCCGAACGACTGCAGGATCTCCTCGCAGCGCACGAGCATCCGCGCGTAACTGTCCCCCTCCGTATGCGTCACGACCTCGAAGTCGAGATCGCCGTACGCGGCGTAGCCGCGCGTCCGGTGGTCGAGCGCGATGCCGCAGGCCTTTGCGACCGGGCCGACCGCACCCGTGACGCGCGCGGCTTCCGCCGACAACACGCCGACGCCTATGGTCCGCGTCTTCACGGTGATGTCGTCCCGAACGGCGGGCAGAATTTCGAGGTAGTCCGCGCGGAGCGATTCGATGCGCGACCGGATGCCGCTGAACTCCGCGTCCGGGACGTCGCGCCGGACGCCGCCGATGCAGCACGTTCCCAGCATGATCCGGGCGCCGGCCGTCGCCTCCATGAGGCCGAGGATCCCCTCGCGGATGCGCCACACCTGCATGAACAGCGACTCGAAGCCGAAGGAGTCCGCGAAGAGGCCGAGCCACAGCAGGTGGCTGTGCAGCCGGTGAAGCTCCGCCCAGAAGACCCGGAGGTACTTCGCCCTCGCGGGCGGTTCGATGCCGAGCAGCGTCTCGATTCCCTGGCAATACGCCTGCGAATGGATGAAGCTGCAGATCCCGCAGACGCGCTCGACCAGGTATACGTCCTGGATGAAATCCTTGCGCTCGGCGAGCTTTTCGAGCCCTCGGTGGATATATCCGATCGACGGAAGGGTCTCGATGACCCTGCCGTCCTCGATCGTGAGCCTGAGCTGCAGCGGCTCCGGCAATACCGGATGCTGCGGGCCGAACGGAATGACCGTATGCTTCGTCATGCCTGCTCCCCCTTTTCGGCGCCTCGGGCCGCCTGCGGCGCGCGAGGCGCGTCTTCCGCGAGGAGCAGCAGCTTTCTGAAGTCCGGATGGAGTCCGTTGAACGTGATTCCGAACAGATCCGCGATCTCGTTCTCGACGAGCATCGCGGCCGGGTAGACGCCCGTCAGGCTCGGGACGGAGGCGCCGGCCGGGACGGACAGGCGGAACGTGAGCAGGTTGTAGTCGAGGTCGAAGTGATAGAGCAACTCGAACCCCTCCGGCAGCGTCACGCAGGTCGCCGTGACGAGCCGGTAGCCTTCGGTATGCAGCAGGGACACCTCCCGCACGAGATCATCGGTTCCGACGACTCTCTCAGACGGCAGCGTCATGGGTGTCCTCTCCTCTCTCCCTGCGGAAGACGATCGGCTCCTTGCCGGGCGCGTGCGAGGCGAGCCCGAGGTGCCGCTCGTCGAGCTTCTTCACGGCCAGAAGAAAGCCGTCGATGATCGCCTCGGGGCGCGGCGGACACCCGGGG
>CALFXN010000141.1 GCA_937957815.1 uncultured Synergistales bacterium | reverse complement strand
ATATTCGTCCCAGCTCCGGACACGTCCAAGACACAAAAGGATCTGCGGCGACTTCGCGACCTCGCGGGCGAGGGTCTGCCCCTCCCGGACGAGTCCCCACACCGCCTCGCGGCTGTCGGCGTCCGAAACGATCCTCTGATAGACTTCCTGGACCTGGTGCAGCGTGTGCCGTGCGAGATCGGGATCGAGGCGCTCGATGGACGGTTCGGCACGATCGAGCATCCCGGAGAACTCCTCGAAGGACACGTCTGTGTTCCTGACGATGGAAAGGTATCCGATGCCCCGTCGGCGAAGCTGATCTGGCAAATCCGGAATGCTCCTGAGCACCGCACCGATATCGCTGCCTCTCGGGACGAGGACGGCGCCGTCGGAGGAGAGCACGTCTTCGGCGGTGCGACCGGCGACGTCCTTCAGTTCGTCCAACGGAATTCTGTTCCGGATCTCCATGCGTTTCCCTCTGATTCAGCCGATATGTCGTTTTTCAATAACCGCAAGAGATTATCACATCTCATGTCGGATTGCATTACAGACGAATCGTCTTAAGATTCTTCTGGGCGTGAACGATCGCCGAAATCGTCGCGGCCATGGATTCGAACTGAAGCGACGCGTCCTCCATGACCTTCACTGAGGCCTCCATCTCGTCGGAGCTCCTCCGGATCGTTCCGCCCGCATCGGTCATCGCGGTATCCATCCGTTCCATGAAATTCCTGTTCGTCGAAAGGAAGTCCGTAAACGACGCGAGCGACGTCCGGATCACGTCGAACATGTCCGTGACCCTGCGGATATCGTCCATGGCGTTCTGGACGGACGACGAAATCTCCGTGACCTTTCTCGCGATGGATTCCGAGGCGCTCTTCGTCTCGGCGGCGAGTTCCTGGACGTTTTTCGCCACGATCGCGAAACCGCGTCCGTGCTCCCCCGCCCGAGCCGCCTCGATCGACGCGTTGAGCGCGAGAAGGTTCGTCTGTTTGGCGATCCGCTGGATCTCCTTCGACATCTTTTCGATTTCAAGGAAGGACTGGAGCGTCCCGTAGGTTGCGTCCACCGTCCGGCCGACATCTTCGCTCATTCCCTCGAGGTCCGTGCCGGACTTCTCGAGGTCGCGCGCGAGCGTCTCGTTCATCTCGGCGATCCGTCCGACGCTTTCCCTCGTCTCCTCGCTCTTGCGCGAAAAGTCACTTTCGAGTTCCGACAGCATATCCCGGAGCGCCGAGAAGCGCTCCGTCGTGTTCGAGATCTCGCCCTCGACGCGCCGGACCCGGCTGACAAGGACCTCGTCGAGCTGCGACATGAAAGAATTCATCAGGGTGTCGGCGAAATACGCCGACGCGAGGCGGCGGATCAGATCGGAAGAGCGTCGTGTAGGGAAAGAGTGTAGATCTCGGTGG
>CALFXN010000140.1 GCA_937957815.1 uncultured Synergistales bacterium | reverse complement strand
CATGGCGGAGGTTCCATCCGTCGTATTCGCTGCGGACGAATTCGCGCAGATGGTCGATGGATTCAGTATCGGGAGCAATGACTTGACGCAACTCGTTATGGGTGTCGACCGCGATTCCGGCGTCCTGAACAGCATGGGGTATTTCGACGAACGCGATATTTCCGTCAAGCGGGCTATTTCGACGCTCATCCGTGCGGCACACGGGCACGGAATCACATGCTCCATCTGTGGCCAGGGGCCGTCGCTCTATCCGGACTTCACGGAATTCCTCATTCGGGAGGGAATCGACAGCGTGAGCGTCAATCCCGATACGGTCGCCTATACGAGAAGACTCGTCGCCTCGATGGAGCAAAAGATCATCCTCGGGAAAATTCGCGGAGAATAGGTGCCAGTGTCATACGCATAAAAACGGGGGAGATCGCGCCGAAGGCGCATCTCCCCCGTTTTTATGCGTAAAGCGAAGATCAGTTGTTGATCCCGTATTGCTTGAGGAGCTTCTGGTATTTGTCCTCGATCGTCTGGGCAGGGCTCGGGTCGTTCTGATATGGTTTCGACGAAGTGTCGGGAACTACGGCCTCCTTTTCCAGTGACTGTCGTACTTTTGCGGGGAGTGTCTCCGGCAATCCTGCGGTTGTCTGGCCTGATCCAGAAGAATACTGTGCGAGAAGCGCCTCGTCCTGTGGAATCAGAAGAAGGCGGGGTGTATGCGAATCCGTCTCGGCCAGCGTCACCCCCCCCTCATGAAGGGGGCAAACGGTTGTCGGTGCCGTATTCGCCGGCATAAGAATCTTTACTGCGGGACATCCCTGCGCAGCTCGATATCCCGTTTTTCTGCAAATACTCACTTCCTCGACCTGAGCGTCCTGCGGGACTTCGAACTTCGACGGAATCTTCATGTACTTCATTGCGCCGACGATGAATTGCTTCCAGACGGGGGCGGCGAGAACGCCTCCAGTCGCGTTCTTCGTCCCGAGCGGTTTGTGATCGTCATTTCCTACGTAAACGATCGCCACAAGTCCGGGCACACCTCCGAGAAACCACGCATCGCTGAAATCGTTCGTCGTCCCCGTCTTGCCGAAGCTCTCCGTCTTCGGGATCTGAGCCCTGGTTCCCGTTCCCGCCCGGATCACATCCATCATCATCGAGCGGATGACAGCTGCGGTGCCGGGCGCTACGCTCTGTGTCGACACAGGATCGCGCGTTTCGAGAATGTCGCCTTCCGCGGAACGTATTTCTCGGATAAAGAGAGGCGCGACGATTTTCCCATTGTTTGCGAAACAGGAAAACGCGATCGACATTTCGAGGGGTGTCACACTGGCGCTTCCAAGGGCGATAGAAAGGTCGGCGGGAACGTGCGGACTCGTGATTCCGAGACTGCGTGCCATCGCCACGACCGGTTCGACGCCGATGTATTCGGCCGTCCTTACGGCAACGGTGTTGATGGAATGAATGAGCGCGTCGTGAACGGTGACCTCTCCGCGGTACTTCCCATCGTAGTTTCCCGGAGACCACACAGTCTGATTCGGCCCTTTCTTGTCGAAGGAGAGCGGAGCGTCGAGAAAGTGGTCCGTCGGCAACACTCCCTGTTCGAGTGCCGCCGCATAGATAATGGGTTTGAAACCTGATCCTGGCTGCCGAAGCGCCTGTGTCGCACGGTTGAACTTGCTCTCCTTGAAGTCCTTTCCACCGCTCAGCGCCAGAATCTCTCCGGTTGCGGGGTCCATTGCGACAAGGGCCCCCTGGGTTTTCA
>CALFXN010000139.1 GCA_937957815.1 uncultured Synergistales bacterium | reverse complement strand
CGGATCGAAGGCGGACACTTCCATCCCGAACCCTCTCGCCCTGATCGCAACCTGGGAACCGATTCTTCCGAGCCCGACGATCAGGAGTTTCCGTCCGTGAAGCTGATTTCCCATGAAGTCTTTTCTGCGCCATTCCCCGTTCATGACGGAAGCGTGAGCGTGCGGGAGTCGTCTGACGGCAGAGAGCATCATCGCCATCGTGTGTTCCGTCGCCGCGAGCGTATTTCCTGTCGGCGCGTTGATGATGACGATGCCGCGTCTGCTTGCTTCCGCGATATCGATATTGTCGACTCCGACCCCCGCGCGTGCGACGACCCTGAGCCGTGGGGCGCGATCGAAGATTTCGCGATCGAGCGGAGTTCCGCTTCTCGTAAGCATTGCGTCGACGTTCGAAACGGCTTCGAGAAGCGCTGTGCGATCGAGACCGATGCGCAACGAGACGGAGACATCCCGTGCCTGCGAGAGGAGATTCATTCCGCTTTCGTGAATGTGTTCCGTTACGAGGATTGTGTGCATGATGTCGATATTCTCCTTTCTCATAAAAAAAGAACCGGACCCTGTGCGGCCCGGTTCTTTTCGCATTATTGCGGATGGCGTTTTTCATCCGGAATCAGGGGGCGTCCTGTGTCGGGCCGGGCACAGAAAGTTCCGTCGTCATGCGCGAACGCGATGACGATGAGAGACTGCCGCGCGATCCGGAAACCGACACATCAAATCGACACATTCGTCCGACTTCCTTTCTGAAAGCTACGCAGCTTATACCACTGCTCTCCGTAGCGGTCAAGAGCGTCTCTCCGCAAAATCCGCAGTGTCGCGTTGTATTTCTCTGAACTATTCGTTATGATTCATACTCGGGAAAGACAAGAACTCTATCGGGAGGCGCAACGATGGCACAACAGCAACGACTTGGCGATCTCCTCGTGGAAGCGGGGGCAATCACTCCGGAGCAACTGACGCATGCGCTGGCCGAACAGAAAAAATCGGGGGAACGCCTCGGAACGTTTCTTGTTTCCAAGGGGCTGATCACCGAGAACAGACTCATGGAAACCCTGAGCCGCCAATTGAAACTCCCGCTTGTTTCACTCTCCCGGTACCGGCCGATGCCGGAGGCCCTCCGGAAAATACCGCAGAACGTCGCGGTACGGCTCCAGGCCATTCCTCTCAGCATCGAGGATAACACGATCCTGCACGTCGCGACATCCGATCCGCTCGACATCATGGCGCTCGACGAACTCCGGATGCTCACCGGAATGGAGATTCGCCCCTCTATAGCGACATCGTCCGACATAAAGCGAAACATCGACCGGCTGTATACGATTCAGGATTCGCTGAAGGAAGCGATGATCGAGGTAGTCGAGGGGGGACAGAGAGCGAGAGAGTTCGACCTCGCCCGATCGGTTTCGGAGGCTTCTCCCGATGACGCACCCGTCATCCAGCTCGTCAACAGCGTTATCGAACAGGCCGTTCGCGAAGAGGCGTCCGACATCCACATCGAGCCATTCGAAAAGGTATCGCATGTTCGCTATCGCGTCGACGGGCAGTTATTCAACGCCTTCGATTTTCCGCCGGGGCTCCACCCCGCCGTCTCGTCGCGGGTCAAGATCATGTCCGGAATGGATATCTCTGAAAAACGCAGGCCGCAGGACGGCAGGATCCTCGTCAACGCTCTGGGGCGGCGCATCGATCTCCGCGTTTCGTCGCTGCCGTCGATCTATGGGGAAAAGATCGTCCTCCGGATTCTCGATCAGAGCAACGCGATGGTCGGCCTGCAGAAACTCGGTTTCGAGGAAGACGACCGCGAGCTTGTCGAGATGCTCATAGCGTCTCCGTACGGCGTTATCCTGCTGACGGGCCCGACCGGGAGCGGAAAGTCGACGACGCTTTATTCCATGCTCGAACAGATCAACAAACCGGAAGTCAACGTCATCACCGTCGAAGATCCGGTCGAATACACGATTCTCGGCATCAATCAGGTCCAGGTCAACGAAAAGGCCGGCCTGACCTTCGAATCGACGCTCCGCTCGATCCTCCGGCAGGATCCCGACAAGATCATGATCGGAGAAGTCCGGGACAGGGAAACGGCGCAGCTTGCCATCCGCGCCGCTTTGACGGGGCACCTCGTTCTGTCGACGCTCCACACGAACGACGCGCCGAGTGCGGCCATCCGCCTGACCGACATGGGCATCGCGCCGTTTCTCGTCGCGTCGTCGCTGATGGGGGTCATCGCGCAGCGTCTCGTCCGCATCCTGTGCCCGCACTGCAAACGGGAATACACCATGACGGAAAACATGTGCCACAGCCTCGGCGTAAAAAGCGGAACGCACGCGTGGGAACCCGTCGGATGCGACGAATGCCGCGGGACCGGGTTCAAGGGACGGGCCGGGATCTTCGAGATCCTCATCGTCAACGACACGATCCGGCGAATGATCGTCGGGGGCGCCTCCACGACCGACCTCCGGGAAGAGGCCATCAAGCTCGGGATGAAAACGCTCCGCCGTTCCGGGATCAACAAAATCCTATCCGGAATGACGAGTGTCGAGGAAGTCTTCGAAGTCTCCATGTAGCACCGAAGGAGGAGGGTATCATGGCAGACATACAGGCTCTTTTGGGCGATGTCGTTCACCGGAACGCCAGCGATCTGCACATGAGCGTCGGAATTCCCCCGGCCTTCCGCATAGACGGAGAACTTCACTATGCGCAAAAGCACGAGCTCCTGACGGCATCCGACATGGAGGGAATTCTTCAGAAACTGCTGAACGCCGAACAACGCGAAGCGTTCCGCCAGAAAAAGGAATACGACTTCAGCTTCACATACCGCGGAACGGGCGGCGAAACGGCCCGATTCAGGGGCAATTTCTTCCATGAGTCCGGAAACGTCGCGCTCGCGCTGCGATTGATTCCGACTGCCGTCCGGACCATCGATCAGCTCGAATTGCCGCCTATTCTGCGCGACATCGCGAAAAGGAAACGCGGACTCTTTCTCGTCACGGGACCGACCGGACACGGCAAGAGCACCACTCTCGCCGCGGTCGTCCGCGAAATCAACGCCACCCGGCACGATCACATCGTCACGATCGAAGACCCCGTCGAATACCTCTTCTCGTCGGAAAAGTGCGTCGTCCACCAGCGCGAGGTCGGGAGCGACACGCACTCATTCGCCGAAGCGCTCAAACGGGTGCTTCGCGAAGATCCCGACGTCATCATGATCGGCGAAATGAGAGATCTCGAAACCGTCTCCGCGGCGATCACTGCGGCCGAAACGGGACATCTCGTCCTCGCGACGCTGCACACGCAGGACGCCGCACAATCAATCGACCGGATCGTCGACGTATTCCCTCCCCACCAGCAGGGGCAGATCCGCATCCAGCTCGCGACTATCCTTGTCGGAATATGCTCGCAGCAGCTGATCCCGAGATCGGGAGGAGGCCGGGTGGTCGCCACGGAGCTGCTGCTCGCGACCCCGCGGTCCGCAACTGCGTCAAAGAGGGAAAGACGAACCAGATCAAAACGTTGATCCAGACGGGCGGCGAAATCGGAATGCAGACGATGGAGCAGTGCCTCGCTTCGCTCGTGAACCGCGGGGTATTGTCGATGGATGTCGCGATGTCGTACGCGTATGATCCGAAAGACCTGCAAAGAATTCTCTTCGAGCACCGATAAAGATGATATCAAGGCTTTACGTTGACACGACATTTGGTATAATTTTCCAAACGGGCAAGTGTCAAAAATGTTTGACGGTCCCGAGGAGTGTAGAAAATGGACTTTCGTTATCGTGCGCGGGCTTCGGACGGCAAAATCGTTGAAGGATCCCTGAGCGGGGAGAGCCAGACGCAGATCGTCGGCGTTCTGCGCAGCCGCGGCATGTTTCCGATCTCCGTCGAGACGAGGAAAACGGAGTCCCCGTCTTCCTCCGGCGGGTTCCTCGACGATCTCAGGAAGATATCGAGCATCTCTCTGCGCGACAAGGTCGTGTTCTTCCGGCAGCTCGCGACGATGGTCAAGGCGGGCATCACGCTCGGCAACGCTCTCGAGATCCTCGTCGAACAGACGAAGAACGCGCGGCTCGCCGACGCGATCAGAAAGGTGAAGGCGTCCATCGATTCGGGCTTTTCGATGAGCGCGGCGATGCGGAGCCGCAAGGAATTCAGCACGCTCATGGTCGCCATAGTCCAGGCGGGAGAAGAGGGCGGCGTTCTCGACGACAGCCTCGACCGGCTCGCCTCGTTTCTCGAGAGGCAGGACGCGCTGCGCCGGAAGATCGTTTCGGCTGTTTCGTACCCGTCCGTCGTCATCCTTTTTTCGTTCTTCATTCTCTATATCCTCGTAACCGTCGTCATTCCGAAATTCGCGAAGGTTTTCAAGGGACTCAACGTCCCATTGCCCAAACTCACCGTATTCATGTTCGACTTCGGCATGTTTATCGCGAATTACTGGTATCTGCCGCTCCTGGCGGTTCTCCTGATCGTCCTGGTGATGATTCTTTTGCAAAAGTCGCCTTCGACGCGCCCGGCGTTCGACGCGTTCAAGCTCAAGGTCCCGATAACGGGCGATATTCTCTACCGGACGGTCATGGCGCGATCGAACCGGACGCTGGCGTCCCTCGTGCAGTCGGGGGTGCCGATCCTGAAGTCGCTCGACATGACTGCGGAAGTATCGGACAACTACGTCATCGCCCAGGGCTACGTCACGCTCCGCGACGCGGCCAAGAGAGGAAAGGGGCTCGGCGATACCGCGAAGGAACTGAAGATCTTCCCGGCGATGATCGCGCACATGATGCGGATCGGCGAGGAGACGGGGCAGCTCGAGGAGATGCTCAACAAGGTGGCCGACTGGTTCGAACTCGAACTCGACGAAAAAATCAAGCGGCTGACGGCGGTATTGGAGCCGGTGCTGATCATGATCGTCGGCGGAATGGTCGCATTCGTGGCGCTCGCGATCTTCACGCCCATCGTGACGGCGATACAGACGCTCATGTAGATAGAAATCCATCTTCGGTCGAAGGGGGGAAGGGAAGAATCACAGACAAACGGACGGGAACGACGAACGATTTTCGGAATGGCGCGATCGGAGCGCCATGACATACAACTCACAAGGAGGAGAACTCTCATGAAGAAAATCGCAACGATGCGCAAGGCGCGCGGCTTCACGCTTGTGGAACTTCTGATCGTCATCATCATCATCGGCATCCTGGCGGGTGCGATGCTTCTGGTGGCGGGCAGCGGAACCGACAAGGCAGAAGCGACGAAGATCGTGTCCGACCTTCGCTCTTTGAAAGCAGCGGCGCTGATGTACTATGCGGATAATCCGAATACGGCTCTTTCCGCAGGTGCAAACGATGTATTAAAATTACAAAAATATATGGATAGAAGTGTATCCGACACAAATCGTAACTTACGAGGCGTTGCTTCTGGTGATGAGAGGATTTGGTATGTTGGCGCATTCGTCAGCAATGATTTGGCTGGAGCAAAGATAAAACTTGCTGATATGGCCGACTCAGATGGACTTTACTCGGGAGCAGATGATAATATTGCGAAAACTACAAGCTACAAAACGACACAAACAGATTGGGTCTGGATGCGCGCCCGTTAGGACGACCTGAATGGACAGAGGCTTCTCGCTCGTCGAAACCGTGCTTTCGATGCTCATTCTGGGAATCGCGCTGCTCGCCATCGCGCTCGTTCCGGTGGCGACGACGAAACTCATTGTGTCGAGCGCGGAACACGAGCGGGCCAGCCTCGTCGCGACGCGGAAGTTCGAGGAGCTGGAGGCGCACACCTCCAGCTCCGACCTTTCGACGAACATCACGTCCGGGAATTCGACGATCGAAGGAATGGTCCTGAGTTGGGATGTTTCGGCGCGCATCGCCCAAAAACAGACGATTACGATGACCGTGACGTGGCCGGGCGTCGTCGGGCAGAAGCAGCGGGTCTTCACGCGGGAGGTGAGCACGTTTGCGGCTCCCAGGGCGCGGTAATGCAGGGCAGGGTCATTCTTCCCGCGAAAACGGCTTCACGCTCGTCGAGATTCTCATATCGGTCGTCATTGTGGGAATCATCGGAGGAGCGGCCGCGTCGCTTCTTTATACGTACATCGGCAGTTTCGAGCAGACGAGCGACTACGTAACCGCCCGACAGCGCGCGGAGGGCGTCCTCGCCATTCTCGAACGTCCGATCCTTCACGCGAGCCTCGGCATCCCGGAGAGTCCCGACAATGTCGTGACGTTTGCCGATTACGCGACAAAGGCAGACTCGGTCTATCAGAAGATCGGAAGAGCACACG
>CALFXN010000138.1 GCA_937957815.1 uncultured Synergistales bacterium | reverse complement strand
GGAAGCGCTGCACGAGCTGGAGGAGTTCCCGCCGACGCTCGAGGCCCATCGTAACGCCCGTGGGGTTCTGGCAGGTCGGCAGCGTGTAGATCAGCCTCGGACGGAAGCGATGGAGGACGATTTCGAGAATGTCTGTCCGGATGCCCTTCTCGTCGACCGGAACGCCGACGACTCGTGCCCCGGCGTTCCTGAAGATTCTGAGCGCCCCGAAGAACGTCGGGTCTTCGACGACGACCGTGTCGCCGGGACGGACCAGAAGCCTCGCGGCGTAGTCGATTCCCTGCTGCGACCCGGAGAGGACGAAGACGTCTTCCGCGGAGACGACGACGTGGCGCGAGAGAAGGTATCGCGCGATGCTCTCCCGGAGGACATCCTGCCCCGGAACGGGGCTCGGCAGGAGCATCGCCCCCGCGGTGCGGTCGTCGGCGAGAAGGCGGCGCATGATGTCCCGGACTGCGTCGACGGGGTAGAGCGACGGATCGGGGACGCCGGTCGCGAAGGAGATTCGATCCTGCGCCGAAGCCTCCCGCATCATGTCGCGGATGATGCTTCCCCCCGGGGAAGCCGCGTCCTCGTTGAGGAGCTGGCTCCATGGGAGCGGCATGACCTCGCCGTTCCCGGAACGCGGGAAGAGCTGCGAGAGAACCGTCGTGCCTCGGCCGACGAAACCCTCCGCGAGCCCCTCGGCCTTGAGTTCGTCGTAGGCCTTCACGACCGTGCTCCGGTTGAGCCCGAGCTCTTCGGCGAGTTTCCGCTCCGGTGGCAGCAGCGTCCCCCCCGGGAGTTCGCCCGAGAGGATCCCCTCCCGGAAGCTGTCGCGCAGCTGGAGATAGATCGGAACATCCGAATTCCGGACGATATGGAGATTCACGGCGCGTTCCCTCCTCGAGTCGCGGATGGCTTCAGGCATCCTGGAGGGATTGTATCGTTTCAATTGGATGACGAGAACATCCAATTGACCCGCGGAAATGCCATCCAATTCCCGGGATCAGATGTCGCGGCGCCGTCTCCTCGTGAAGATGAAGTCCCGTTGAACCGCGAAACTGCCGAGGTAGATCAGGAGTTCCGAGATCACCTTCGCGCAGATGACCGGAATTCCGAAGCGGGAATTCAGGAAGGCGATCGTTCCGTACGACAGGATACCCGTGATGGTCACCAGTCCGGCAAAGGCGGGGAGGGCGAGTCGTGCGGTCGTGTCGGAGAAGAAGACGACCTTTTTGACGGCGAAAAACTGAAAGAAAAGCGCCGCGAGACGCGCCGCGATCTGCGACTCGGCGATATTCCCGGCGTACCGGAAGCAGGTCGCGAAAACGGCGTAATCGATGGCTGCGGTCGCGAGGGAGACG
>CALFXN010000137.1 GCA_937957815.1 uncultured Synergistales bacterium | reverse complement strand
CGATGACGGAGAGGAAGATAGAGGAGTTATGCGAGGAGGTACTGAGGAGGCGTGAGGGAGCGAGGAGCGGAGGAGGAGAGAGGGCGGTAGGGAAGCAGCGTGAGAAGGGGAAGAAGACGGCGCGGGAGCGGATAGGTGGGTTGCTCGACGCGGGGAGCTTTGTGGAGATCGACGAATACGTGACGCACCGGTGCGAGACATTCGGTCTTGGTGACAAGAAATACGCGGGAGACGGAGTCGTGACGGGCTGGGGGACGATAGACGGGAGGAAAGTCTTCGTCTACAGTCAGGACTTCACGGTGCTCGGCGGATCGCTTGGTGAGATGCACGCGAAAAAGATCTGCAAGGTGATGGACCTGGCGCTGGAAACGGGGAGCCCGGTCATCGGGATCAACGACAGCGGCGGAGCGCGGATCCAGGAAGCGGTCGACAGTCTGAACGGGTACGGAGAGATCTTCTACCGGAACACCGTCTCGAGCGGAGTCGTGCCGCAGATCTCGGTCATCGTGGGACCGACGGCTGGGGGAGCGGTCTACAGCCCTGCGCTCACCGACTACATCTTCATGGTTGAAAAGACGGGAATCATGCACATCACGGGCCCGGCGGTCATCAAGGCGGTCACGGGGGAAGACGTCAGCAGCGAAGAGCTCGGTGGGGCGAAGACGCACAACGCGAAATCGGGCAACGCGCACTTCATCGCGACGAGCGAAGACGAATGCTTCGCGCAGGTCAGGAAACTGCTGTCGTACCTTCCGTCGAACAACCTCGACCGAGCGCCGCAGGGTGTGGCGGAAGACCCCGTGGAGCGGAAAGAGTCGGCGCTGCGGGACATCGTGCCGACCAACCCGAACAAAAGCTACAACGTTCTCGACGTCATCGTGAAAGTCGTCGACGGAGGGGACTTCATGGAAGTCCAGCCGCTGTGGGCGAAAAACATCGTCACGGGCTACGGGCGGATCGGCGGGGAAGTCATCGGAATCATAGCGAACCAGGCGAAAACGATGGCGGGGTGTCTGGACATCGACGCGTCGGACAAGGCGAGCCGGTTCATCCGTCACTGCGACGCCTTCAACATCCCGATAGTCACCTTCGTCGACGTTCCGGGCTACCTTCCGGGAATCGCGCAGGAATGGGGGGGCATCATCCGTCACGGAGCGAAAATGCTCTACGCGTACAGCGAAGCGACCGTCCCGATGGTCACGGTCGTATTGCGCAAGGCGTACGGAGGGGCGTACCTCGGGATGTGCAGCAAGGCGCTCGGAGCGGACGTCGTCCTCGCGTGGCCGCAGGCGGAAATCGCGGTCATGGGAGCGGAAGGCGCGGCGAACATCGTCTTCCGGAAGGAAATCGACGACTCGGCGGACCCGACGGCCATGAGGACGCAGAAGATAGAGGAATACCGGACGGCGTTCGCGAACCCGTACGTCGCGGCGGAGCGGGGCTTCGTGGACCGGGTGATACTGCCGGAAGAGACGCGGGAAGAAATCGCGGGAGCGCTCACGCTGGCGCGGGGCAAGAGCGTTCGTCGACCGAAGAGGAAACACGGCGTCATGCCGCAGTAGGGGGAAGGGACAATGACCCCGGTACACAGCCACTTCACCGGACTCGGTGGAGCGATCGTCGTCGGACTCATCGCGTTCAGCGCGTGCTTCCTCGTCCTCGGGGGCCTCGCGCTCATCATCTACGGAATCAAATACATGGCGAAAGTCGGAGAGCGTGGGGGCACCGACGGCGGAACGCCCGCGAAGAAAGCGCCCCTCCCCGTCGCATCCCCTGGCGCCCTTCCGGTACAGACCGCATCGGCGCATCGGGACGTATGCGGAATGCAGGAAACCGTCGCGGCCATAACGGGAGCGATCCTCGCGGCGCGCGGAGGGGCGGAGTTCTGTGTCCGGAGCATCGTTCCCGTAGCGGGCGGAAGAGCCCGCGTCGCGGGAGAGACGCGCCGGAACTCGTGGGAGACGGCCGCTCTGCTCGAAAACACCGGAGAACTCGAAGGAACATGGAACGCTCCGGCATAAGGCCGGAACGCACCCCAACGCCGAACACCGACAAAACGAAGGAGGAACGCGATACATGAACAGATACAGAGTCACCGTCAACGGAACCGCCTACGACGTCCTCGTCGAGGACATGGCCTCTTCCGCACCCGTCGCGACCGGGGCGCCCGCAGCGCCCGTCGCCGTCGCGGCCCCGGTCCAGATCCCGGTCGCGCAGGCGGCGCCCGCTCCTGCCGCCGCTCCTGCGCCGGTTGCGACTCCGGCTCCCGCCCCCGCGGGGGGAACCGTCGTCAGCGCGCCGATGCCCGGCAAGATCCTCAGGATCGGAGTCGCGGTCGGAGCGCAGGTATCGGGCGGCGACGTCCTTCTCATCCTCGAGGCGATGAAAATGGAAAACGAAATCAGCGCCCCCGCCGGCGGAACGGTCCGGGAAATCCGGACGCGGGAAGGGGAATCGGTCAACACGGGCGACGTCCTCGTCGTCCTGGGCTGATCCGGGAAAGAGGCGCAGGGGCGATGGAAACCTACATCGCATCGATGGGGGCGATCTTCAGCTCATCGGGCTTCGCCGGACTGACGGTCGGAAACAGCGTCATGATCGTCGTCTCCCTCGTCATGCTCTACCTCGCGATCGGAAAGGGATTCGAGCCGCTGCTGCTCGTCCCGATCTCGTTCGGCTGTCTCCTCGTCAACATGCCGCTGTCGGGAATCATGGACGAAGGGGGCTTCCTGCG
This sequence comes from uncultured Synergistales bacterium, assembly GCA_937957815.1. Classification (GTDB taxonomy): domain Bacteria; phylum Synergistota; class Synergistia; order Synergistales; family Aminobacteriaceae; genus CALFXN01. The sequence goes on along the minus strand of CALFXN010000137.1, from coordinate 1,292 downwards.
GTACATCTTCTACGGGACGGAGCACGAAATCTACCCGGTCATCATCTTCATGGGAATCGGAGCGCTCACCGACTTCGGGCCGCTGCTGGCGAACCCGGTGACGTTCCTCCTGGGGGCGGCGGCGCAGTTCGGCGTCTTCATCGCGATGATCGGAGCGGTCGCGCTGGGCTTCACGATCCAGGAAGCGGCGTCGATCGGAATCATCGGAGGGGCGGACGGCCCGACGAGCATCTATCTGACGATGAAACTCGCGCCGCAGCTCCTCGGAGCGGTCGCGGTCGCGGCGTACAGCTACATGTCGCTCGTGCCGCTGATCCAGCCGCCGGTCATCAGGCTCTTCACGAGCAAGGCGGACCGGGCGATCCGGATGGAACAGCTCAGGCCGGTCAGCAAGATGGAGCGGATCCTCTTCCCGATCGTCGCGACGATCGGATCGGGGCTGCTCCTTCCGGCGGCGGTGCCGCTGATCGGGACGCTCATGTTCGGCAACCTGCTTCGGGTATGCGGCTGCACGGAGCGGCTGAACCAGGCGGCGCAGAACGAAATCCTCAACGCGACGACGATCTTCCTGGGACTCTCGGTCGGGGCGACGATGAGCGCGAAGGACTTCCTGACGCCCGCGACGCTGAAGATCGTGCTCCTGGGCCTCGTCGCGTTCGTCTTCAGCACTGCCGGAGGCGTCCTGTTCGGGCAGGTCATGAAAGTGATGAGCAAGGGAAAGATCAACCCGATGATCGGTTCGGCGGGAGTCTCCGCCGTCCCGATGGCCGCCCGCGTCGTCCAGCGCGTCTGCCAGCAGGAGAACCCCGGAAACTACCTCCTCATGCACGCCATGGGACCCAACGTCGCCGGCGTCATCGGCACCGCCGTCGCAGCCGGCGTCATGCTCACACTCCTCAGCTGACAGACTTTTGAAAACGGACACGAGAGAGGCCATCCCTTAAGGGATGGCCTCTCTCGTGTTATAGTATTGTATGGAATGATAAGGGGGTTGTGACGACAATGAACATAGCGATTGGATCCGATCACGCAGGCTACGAACTGAAAGATTCTGTCATGAAATATCTCCGCGAACTCGGCCACCTAACGCTGGGCTTCGGCGCCGAATCGGCAGAATCCTACGATTATCCCGACGCTGCATTCCTCGTTGCAGACGCCGTTGCGAGCGGGAACGCACAGAGAGGCATATGCATCTGCGGAACGGGAATCGGAATGGCAATCGCCGCGAACAAGGTTTCGGGAATTAGATCGGAAGAGCACACGTCTGAACTCCAGTCACGTGGCCTTATCTC
>CALFXN010000136.1 GCA_937957815.1 uncultured Synergistales bacterium | reverse complement strand
GGGCTGTCGAGGTCCGGAACGGCATTGAAGAGCCCGCGGGTGTACGGATGCATCGGTTTTCCGTACAGGCTCCGGATATCCGCGTATTCGACGAGGCGCCCGGCGTACATGATCGCGACGTCCTGACAGATCTCGGCGACGATCCCGAGGTCGTGCGTGATCAGAAGCAGCGACGTCTTCACGACGGACTGGAGATTCTTGATGAGTTCGAGCACCTGGGCCTGGATCGTCACGTCGAGCGCGGTCGTCGGCTCGTCGGCGATCAGGAGGGCCGGCCGGCACGCGAGCGCGATCGCGATTCCGACGCGCTGGCGCATGCCGCCCGAGAACTGGTGCGGATAGTCCCGCGCCCGCTCGGGCCGGATTCCGACGAGCGCGAGCATCTCGTGCGCCCGGTCGCGGATGCCCGTTCCCCTGAGGTCGGAGTGGAGGGAGATCATCTCGACGATCTGGTCCTCGACGGTCATGATCGGGTTGAGCGACGTCATCGGGTCCTGGAAGATCATCGCGATGCGGTTGCCGCGGATGAAGCGCTTCTCGGCCTCGGTCATCCGCATGATGTCGCAGCCCTCGAAGAGGATCTCGCCGCTCGTGATCTCGCCGGGGGGCGACTGGATGAGCTGGAGGATCGAAAGCGCCGTCGTCGTCTTGCCCGCTCCGGTCTCGCCGACGAAGCCGAGCGCCTTTCCCGCGTGGAGCGTCAGGTTCAGGCCGTTGACCGCGCGGACGACGCCGGAGTCGGTGTTGAAGCGCACCGAGAGGTTGCGGATATCGAGAAGGACGGAGGTATCGGTGGGTGTCATTCGCATCGCCTACCGTTTCTGCTTGGGGTCGAGCGCGTCCCGGAGGCCGTCGCCGATGCAGTTCAGGGCCACGATGGTGATCATGATCGCGAGGCCGGGGAAGATGCTCAGATACGCGCTGTCGCGGATGTAGGGGCGCGCCGCGGAGAGCATTCCGCCCCATTCGGGGTACGGGGGCTGGATGCCGAGACCGAGGAAACTCAGGGTCGCCGCGAACAGGATCGCGTTCGCGACGCTCAGCGTCGACTGGACGATCAGGGGCGCGGCGCAGTTCGGCAGGATGTACAGCGTGATGATCCGCAGATGGCTCGCGCCCATCGCTCGCGCGGCCTCGATGAACTCCATCCCCTTGATCGAAAGGACGGATGCCCGCATGAGTCGCGCGAACCGCGGGATCGACGTGATGCCGACGGCCACCATCAGGTTGACGAGGCCGGGCCCGAGGGCCGAGGAGATCACGATCGCGAGAAGGATCGTGGGGATCGCGAGCTGGACGTCCATGATCCGCATCAGCACGCTGTCCGTTCGGCCGCCGAAATAGCCGCCGATCGCGCCGATCGCGCCTCCGATAACGAGGGAAATCGACACGGCGATCAGGCCGACCTGCAGCGAGATCCGCGAGCCGTAGATCAGGCGGCTCAGGACGTCGCGCCCGAACTCGTCCGTCCCGAGAAGGTGCGTCGCCGTGGGCGGCTTGCGGATCATCATGTAGTCCTGATCGGCGTATCCGTAGGGGGAGATCTGCTCCGCGAAGATGGCCGTTCCTATCAGCACGAAGAGGACGAAGAACCCGAGCACGGCGAGGTAGTTTCGCCGGAGGCGGATCAGCGTGAATTTCATCATCGAGTTGCGCGCGGTCATGTCGTGTCCCCTCCTATTTCACGTGGATCCGGGGGTCGATGAACGCGTAGAGGATATCGACCGCCAGGTTGATGAGACAGAACGCGACGGAGATGAACAGCACTCCGCCCTGAATGATCGGGTAGTCGCGCATGTTGATCGCCTCGAGCATCAGGCGGCCGACGCCCGAGATCGAGAAGATCGCCTCGGTGACGATCGAGCCGCCGAGGAGCATTCCGAACTGCATGCTGATGATCGTGAGGATCGGGATCATCGCGTTCGGCAGCGCGTGGCGCAGGATCACCACGCTCTCGCGCTGCCCCTTGGCCCGGGCGGTGCGGATGTAGTCGGACCTGATGACCTCGAGCATACTCGCCCTCGTCGTCCGCGCGATGACGGCCACGGTCGCGCCCGAGAGCGTCACGACGGGAAGGACCATTTCGCCGACGGTCTCGAACCCCATCGAGGGGAGCCATCCGAGATGGACCGAGAACGCGATGATGAGCAGGATTCCGGTCCAGAACGTCGGCATCGAGACGCCGAGCAGCGTCACGAGCGTCGTGAGGCTGTCGAGAAGCGAATACTGCCGGATCGCGCAGATGACGCCGAGCGGGATTCCGACCAGCGTGCTGAATACGACAGCCCAGAACGCGAGCCGGATCGTGACCGGAATGCGCGTCGAGAGTTCCATCGAAACGGGGCTTTTCATGATGTAGGAGTATCCGAGGTCGACTTCGAAAACGGCCTTGTAGAGATACCGTCCGAGCTGGACCGGAAACGACGCGTCCAGTCCGTGTTCGGCGCGGAAGGCCGCGATGGTCTCGGGGTTCGCCTCCTGCCCGAGCGCGATCTGGGCGGGGTCGCCCGGGGTGAAATACAGGATCGTGAAGATGATGACCATGACGCTGAGGATGACGGGAACGAGCAGCAGAACTCTCCGGATGATGTACCTGACCACAGATGCTCCCCCCTCGGGATAGAGTGAACGGACCTTTTTCGTGTGCGCGCGTTCCGGATCGCGGCCCCCGGCCGGGCTATACCGTCGTGCGCTCTCCGGGGCGCGCGGCGCCGGCGTCGGAATCCCTTTCCGGCATGGAGATCGGGCAAAGTTCGAGACGGCGGAAGAGCAGTTTGCGTAACCGCGTGGCATCTTTCGCGCGTAGACAGTCGAGAAGCTGGTCGTGCGACTCCACGCTCGCCCGCATTATGTCCTCGAGGCAGAGTCGTCTGTCGAACGAGCACCGGATCTGGTAGGACAGATTCCGGAGCATCTTCTTCGTCCAGAAGCAGTCGCCTCTGGCGAGCGAGTGGAGATAGTCGTGAAACTCCATCTCCTTCTCGGCGAACCGGAACATCTTCCGGTCGCCGCCGGAAGGGTCGTCGAGGATACGTTCCATCTCGCGGTTCATCGCGACCGCGCGTTCCAGCTCCCCGTCGCTCGGACCGCCGCATTCGATGACGGTTTCGAGAAGACTGTGCTCGAGGAGTGTCCGTAACCTGTTGATCTCGGAAAACTCCCCCTCGCGGAAGTCCGCCACGAACCAGCCCTTGTACCTGACGGAGACGATCAGCCCCTGCTCCTCGAGCTCCTTGAGAGCTTCGCGGATGGGGGCGCGGCTGAGTTCGAGCACGCGGGAAAGCTCCCGTTCGTTGATCTGGTCGCCGCATCGCAGCGTCCGCTTTTCGAAGAGCGCCGTCCTGACATGATCGATGACAATGTCCTTCAGGTTGCCTTTGATCTTTGAAAGGTGACCGTTTTCGTTCGCCATAGCCACTCGCCGCTCCTTCAGATGGTCGACCGGTCGACCGGTCGACCATTAAAATCTACTCCACTTTCCGATATCGGTCAAGTCGGAAAATTGTTTCGAGTGGGTGAGGGGGGCTGCGGAAAGCGAAACTCCGGAACGATCCGTGTTCGGACTTCCCGGAACCGGAAGGTGATCGACGGGAAAGCGGGCGAAAGCTTCGGGAGGTCGCGATCCCTGGAGACCGAAGCCTCCGTCAACGTTCCTTTCGTCTGGAACCGTGCCTGTCCTGCGCGAACATCGCGTTCAGGCTGTCGGGATCGTTCCGTGCGCCGTTCGTTTTTCCGGATTCTCCGGCCTCTTCGGAAAGCGGGCTTTCGCGCATCCCCAGAGATTGCGCGAGGGAGGTCTGGATGCGCCGCGCGAGCTTGACCTTCTTCGTCACTTCGTCCTTCGTCCCCGGGATCACGATCGGCTCGAAGTACTTCAGGTCGATCAGCGTCCGGATGTCGAAAATGTCGATGTCGAGCGCCTGCGAGAGCGCGTATGCGTCGAGTTCCATTCGCGGATTGTCGTCGAGATATTTGCGAATGACGCGAAAGCAGGAATCGATGCGCTCCATGCAACTTGGGCACGTTTCAGAGCGGGCGCTCGAAAAGATTTTTCCGCACCGCCTGCATGTCGTGAGTTTTTTCAATCGAACGCCGCCTCCCGCGGAAGATCTTCGCCCTCCTGACCGGCTTCCCGAATCGGGAAAGCCGGTCAGGGAACTCCGGCACAGAATACCACGGAAGAGGCGAAAAAAGAACGCCGGGGTGGAGAGTCGTCAGCAACGCCGCAGGAGCACCACGGGCGCAAGGAGCAGCAGAGTCGCAAGAGCCGCGCCGCTCCCCTTCCGGAGGACATTCTCTCCCTCGTCGCGCGGAACGATCGAGTACCCGGTCGGGTTGCCGTTGGCGTCGAACGTGCGCGTCAGCAGGAAAACCTGCGAGCGATATCCCGATGGCGCGCCTTCGATCGTCACTTCGAGCAGCAAGACGAGGCCGCCCGCGCCCGAGTCGAGTTTCGCGACGAGCGAGAAGAAGCGCACGAGGTCCATGTTGTAGCCCCCCGACGCTATGGCCGCGGGGTCCGTTGCGAGCAGCTGCGCGAGCAGCGCGTAAGACGCGAGGATGCCATGCTTCGCGTCCGGGTCGGCAATGTCGACGGGACCGACGACATCGGCGATGAAGTATCCAGCGTTCGGCGAAACCGTGAAGGTCTTGCCCGTGCCGGTCAGAACCTTCACGTCGCCCGACGGATCGATGTCGCCACCCGCTCCGGCGCTCGCGCTCGCGATCGCGACGGGAAAATCGCTCTCGCCGTATGCGGCTGCCCAGCTTGTACCGTTTTTAACTTCAGCTCCCTCCTGTGTGACGTACCATACCGCCGCGTTCGCCCCCGAAGCGCAAAAAGAATCGCCGCGATGCCAAGGGCAAAAGACTTCGGGGAAAACGAACGTTCAAAATCATGCCAAATCTCTCCTATACGTACATACTACAAAAAAAATTAAAAATATATATTTATTATGATAAACATACTGAAGCATCACGTCAAGATTCCCGAGATTGGAATTTTTTCATTTTGATTCAGCCTCGGGCTATAGACCCCACACTCGGGACAGCCCTTGCGAGAATCGCAATGGTACCCTGCAATTGATCTGCGATGATGTCGTCCGATTCGAAATCATGTCGGTCGAGAGAGTACGGCTCCTTCATTGCACTCGCGAGGCCGCAGCACACGGAAATACTGTCGGGATCGCCGCGGTATGGTCATTGCGTACTCTTCTTCAAAGGTCGCGTTCTGGTTTTTCGTGGCGCCGGGATACATCGGAACATTTCCATAGGCGGATTGCCGCTCCGAAAATACGCGCGAGGGGGGAAATCTCAAAAAAATGTCTATTATGGGCTGTACGCAAATAAATCGCGATAGTTCGCGTCGCTGCCGTCGCTGCGCCGGAACCGGAGGCAGGAGCAGAGGATGGCGACACGGATTTCGTCGCATGGTCTCCCGCAAGGCTCTCCTGCTATAGTAATGTGTGGAACAACACGATCTTCCGGTATTCCATAAAGGAGGTGTCGTCCGATGTTTGTCCGCAGAATGTTCCGTCTCCTGTGCGCCGTCGCACTCCCGCTTCCCGCTGGATCGACGGGCGGACGCTGACGTGGAGACTGTATCGCAGCTTGCGCGAAAGTACGGCCTGTCACGGAGCACGCTGCTCTATTACGAAGCGTGCGGGCTGCTGCGTCCGTCGCGGCGCTCGGAGGCGGGATACCGTCTCTACGACGAATCGTGCGGGGAACGTCTCAAAACGATCCGGGCACTCCGGGACACAGGGCTTCCACTCGGGCACATCCGGATCATGCTCGAGTCCGGGGCGAATGACCCCGTCCGGTTTCTCCAGCAACGATCCGCGACGATCGACCGTGAGATCCGGGAACTCAACCGGCAGCGACGACTGATCGCACGCCTTCTTTCGGAGCGTGGTGTTGTGCCGGAGAAGGGCTTCCCCGACCGGAAGACATGGGTTTCCCGGCTTCGCCGCATCGGCGTGGACGAAGCCGGGCTGTTGCGGTGGCATGCGCTCTTCGAACTCCAGGATCCAAAGGGTCACGAGGCGTTTCTCGATATGCTCGGGTTCGGGGAGGAGGAAATCCGGGACATTCGCCGCAGTCTTCCCCCGCTTCCGGGGGAGCAGTGAAAAGCTCCGCTCCGGCGGGGCATCCGGGAGCGGAGCGTCGTCCGACGTCCACGGAGCGTTTCACCGTGTGTTTCCGTTTATGATGGTCCCATCCGTCGCTGCAGCGGCATCAGGATATCCCCCGCAGCGACAGACAGGTCAAGATCGAATACCGGGCCGTCTGGAACGCTACTCGTCTCCGGAACGGGCTCCCTTCGCAGGGAAAGGCGCGCCTTCTACGACGAAGAAAACGCGTTCCGCGATGTTGATGGCGTGATCGCCGGCGCGTTCGAGGTGCCGGACGATCCAGAGTTCGTCCGCGCCGGTTTTCGCGGCTTCGCGACACGCGCACGAGCCCGAGACGAGGGATTCGAGAAAGCTTTCCGTGCATTTGGCGTACATGTCGTCGACCTCGTCGTCGCGTCGCCAGAGTTCAGCGGCGAGGTCCGCGTCCGAATCCCTGAACGCGCGAACGGCATCGTGGAGCATCCCGCAGACGCAGCGGACCATCGGGGCGATGCAGTCCTTCGGAATGAACGACGGCTGCGCGTTCAGCTTGAGCGCCTTCTCGGCGATATTCACGGCCTGGTCGCCGATGCGTTCGAGGTCGGTGATGATCTTGAGCGCCGCAAAGACGAAGCGCAGATCGGCGTCTCCCGGACGGCGCATCGCGATGGATCCGAGGCATTCCTGATCGACTCTTTCCTCCATCCTGTCGATGTCGTCGTCTCCGTCGATGACGCGTCGGGCGAGGACGTCGTCCCGTTCGAGGAGCGACCGGACCGCGGAGTCGAGCGCCCCGGACGTTATCTCCCCCATACGTGTGACAAGCGTGACGATTCTCTGGCGGTCCGTCGCGTACAACAGATTTTCGACGGCCTTCCGGCCATTTCGTTCGGTCATCGGGACGACCCCCTTTTCCTGCCCGGAGAGAGGTTCAGGACGGCGAGCCCCGATCTCCCGCCCCTGTCCGGTACGCTTC
>CALFXN010000135.1 GCA_937957815.1 uncultured Synergistales bacterium | reverse complement strand
CCATCCTCTCCGCCTCGATGATCTTTTTCGCCGCGGCACCGTCCAGCCTGCCGATTGCGGCTATCGTTCCGTCCTTTATCCCGATATCGCGAATTTCGCCTTCGCTGCCGTCTCCTGTATAACACACGCCGTTCCGGACAATCAGATCATAATCCATTCATTCGCACCTCCAGTATGCTGCAAGCGACGTCCGCCCTACCGCCAGAGCCCGACGACTTCCGGTCCAAGTACGACCTCGGGGAGCCAGCAGGAGAGGAAGGGGATATACGTCGTCAGAAGGAGAACCGGAATCGCGACGAAAAGAAGGAAGGGCATCATCGTCTTTGTGAGTTCCCCGGCCGGAACGTCGGCCAGACGGGATCCCACGAAAATCGACATCGCGAAGGGAGGCGTCATGACCCCGATACCCACGTTGACGACCATCATCGAACCGAGCTGGACGAGATTGATCCCTAGTTGCGTCATGAGCGGCATGACGAGCGGCACTACGAGGACGAGGATCGGGATTCCGTCCAGGAACATTCCGAGGAAGAGGAGGAAGATGTTGAGCATGAGCAGGATGAGATACTTGTTTTCGAACAGGGAGAGCATGAAGGCGGCGAGTTCCTGGGCGACGCCCTGTCGGGTGAGGAAACGCGTCAGAACGGTCCCGCCCGCGAGAAGAAGCGTCGTCATTCCGAAAGTGCCGACGGTGCTCGAGAATGAGTTCTTCAGACGATCCCACGAAAGCTCTCGATAGACGAACCACCCGACGAAAAGACAGTAGACCGCCGCGATTCCTCCCGCCTCGTTTGGGGTAAAAATCCCGCCGTAGATTCCGACGAGAATGAGAGCGGGGCACCCCAGAGCCGGAAGCGCAACCCACGTCGATTTCCCCAGCTCGCGGAGCGATTCTCCGAATGTCGCCGGCAAGACGGGTTTCTCGACGCTCGGAATCACGAATCTGTTGACGACGCAATAGTTCATGATCCCGTAGCCAAGCGCGAGCAGCAGCCCTGGGAACACCGTCGCGAGAAACAATGCTGCGACGGACTGTCCGGCCAGAAGGCAGTAGATCATCGCGGGGACGCTCGGGGGGATCAGGTACCCGAGAAAGCTCGAGGAACACAGGATTGCGGTCGTGTAGACCCGTTTATAGCCGTATTTCTCCAGCCGAGGGACCAGAAGGGGAATCAGCGCGGCGATGCACGGCACTGAAGATCCCGTAAGGGCTCCCATGAACAGCGTCGCCACGATCCCGACCGCGGGAAGCCCTCCCTTCAGCCTGCCGACCAGAGCATAGGAGAAGCGAACGATCTTGTCGGCGAGCCCGGCATCGGAAATGAGCGCCCCGGAAAAGACGAAAAACGCGATGGCCATGATCGTCGCGGAATCAAGCGAGTGAAAAAACGTATTCGCCATAAACGTTGAAGGACTTCCGAGAACGAGCAGTCCCAAGGCCGTCGCTCCGAGGAAAAGCCACCCGATCGGGAGCCCGAAAAGAATGCCGACGAGAAATCCTGCGATCGTAACGGTCGAACCCCAGTCCATTTTCCTATTCCTTCCCTTCGCTTCGGAGCCACAGGCATTTCCGGATCTCGAAGGCCGATTGCGCCGCGTGCCAGGAATAGTGCGCAATGGCAAGAACAACCATCGCAGCCATCACATACGAAAGCCAGCTCAGGTTAAACCAGCGAACCATCGTTGCGTATTCGGGATACATCATCGAGCGCTTGAACAAAACCCATACGGAAGGGACAAACGACACTATCATGACGACAGTAACGATATATTTTATCAAAAGATATATTTCTAATTTTAATTTATTATTTTTCAAATAAGCATCCGGAAATATATCTACCGAAATATGAGTTTTTACCGCAGAACCGTATGAAATAGCGCTATAAATCGCAAATATAAATATATACAACATCAAATCTCCAAGCCACATTACTTCGTAATGAAGCCAATACCTGTTCACAACCTGGCAGAAATTCAGGATTATGGCGATTCCAAGACCTACGGCCCCGAGCAGTAATTCCGCGTTCGTCAATCTGTCGAAAAACCGTTTCATTGGTGCATCTCCTTTCCGAAGTGCGGCTGGAACTGTGCAAAAGACGGGGCGAATATGTCTCGCCCCGTCTTTGCCGAGGAGAAAGAGTTTACTTCTTTGCGGCTTTCTCGGCCAGAACCTTCTCGTGAATTGCCGTCAGGCCGTCAAGGATCTTCTTGGTCATGTTCTGTCCCGGGTAATGCTTTTCCAGCCACGGAGTGCAAATCTCTTCCCAAATCGCCAGAGAGTCCGCCTTGGCCCTGAAGGCTGCCTTCTCTTCGGGCGTCGGATAGTAGATCTGGAAGTTCGGTTGTTTCGACAGGAACTCTATGAATTGCTTGATGGCCTTTTTCTGGACATCGTACTGGTGAATCTCTGCCTCTGCGGCGGCCTTTTCCACGGCTGCCTTCAGATCCGCCGGAAGTTTCGCCCAAAGATCCTTGTTGATGATGACCTGATTCGCGTCCCACATCCAGTCGAGCGCCGTGTAATACTTCAGAACCTCATAATGCCGTTCTTCGACGAGGGACGGCCACATGGACCAGCACCCGTCGACGACCTTGCGGCTCAGCGCGTTGTACAGTTCGCCCCAGGGCACGGTTTCCGCCGTCATGCCAGTTCCCTTTCCCATGTTCAGCAGTCCCTTCGCGCTCCCGAGCGAGGAGGAAACACGCATCTTGAGTTTCGCGAGGTCTTCCGGTTTCTTGATGGGGCGGACATTGTTGCCGAGACCGTAGGATCCCTGGGAAACGGTGAAGAGAATGTGCATCCCGACTTCGTTGAACGCCTTCTCGAGTACGGAGTAAAGGACTCCGTCCGGTCTCGCGAACGCAAGCATCGATTCTTCCCACGACTCCATGGTCCATGGCATCCAGTTGAACATTCCGCCGGGGACGAGACTTACGTACGGCGCAACGCCCGCCATCTCGATTTCTCCCGTCTGTACGCCGTGGAAGATCTCGTCGTGCGTCCCCAGGAGATTGTTGGCGAAGAACTCCACCTTTATCCTGCCGTTACTGTACTTCTCGATCAGCTCGCAGAAAAGTTTGTACGACTCGGCCTGTGTCGCCCTCGTCGACGTCTGCCCGAAACGCCACTTGTACTCCGGATTCGCCGCTTCCGCATTCAACGCCATAAAAACCGAACCGCACAACACAGCCGCGCACACAAAACGCCCAAGCCACTTCCGCATTTCGTTCACAACCTCCCCTGAAACGGATTCCCGTCATTCCCGACGGGTATTCCGTCCCGGAAGATGAGGGGTGTCTCCGAATCTCGAATCTTCCGGGACAAAACCCAAGTTACCTGTCAGAGTAGCCCTTGCTTTAAAAGCCCCGTCATATCGTTGAAAGATCGGAAGAGC
>CALFXN010000134.1 GCA_937957815.1 uncultured Synergistales bacterium | reverse complement strand
TCGCGAGCATGAGCGCCACGAAGGAAGAGACGATCAAGAAGTTCACGGAGATTCTTCGGCCCGGCAAGTAACGGTCCTGCGATGGAAAAGCGGGGAAGGCCTGTTGCGGACCTTCCCCGCGTCGTTCGGAAGGGGTGATGTTTTTGGCGGAGGTCAGACTGGAAAACGTCCGCAAAGCGTATGGAGAGAAGGTCGTCTACCACAATCTCAATCTGACGATCAACGACGGCGAGTGCTTCACGCTTCTCGGCCCCTCGGGGTGCGGAAAGACGGTTTTACTGCGGATGGTTGCGGGCTTTGAGCAGCCGGACGCGGGAACGATCACGGTCGGCGGCGTGACGCTCTCCTCGCCGGAAAAGCGGATCGCGGTTCCGCCGAACGAGCGATCGCTCGGGGTGGTGTTCCAGGACTACGCGGTATGGCCGCACATGACGGTGCGGGAGAATGTGGCGTATCCGCTCGTGATCCAGAAGGTTCCGGCGTCCGAGGCGGCCGCGAGGACGCAGGACGCGATCGACAACGTGAATCTCACGGGCCTCGAGGACCGGATGCCGTACCAGCTTTCTGGCGGCCAGCAGCAGCGCGTCGCCCTGGCGCGCGCGCTCGTCGCGGAACCGAAATTGATGCTCCTCGACGAGCCGCTGACGAACCTCGACGCGAACCTGCGCGAGGAGATGCGGTTCGAGATCAGGGCGCTTCAGAGGAAGAAGGGCATCACCGTGCTGTATGTCACGCACGACCAGGAGATCGCGCTCGCGATTTCCGACCGGATGGCCGTTCTCGACGAAAACGGGAATATATGCCGGATCGGCGCGCCCGCGGACGTTTTCGAACGCCCCGGAAACGCGTTCGTCTTCCGCTTCATGGGTGTTTCGAATATGATCCCGGTCGATGTCCGGGGCCGCGATGTCTTCGTCCGGGGGACGGACGTCGCGGTCGTGAGGGACTTTCCGGGGGAGATCCCCCCGAATCCGATCCTCGGGTGCCGGCCGTCCGATATCGACATGATCCGCGATCCGTCTCCGGAGGAGCCGAAGGCGCGCGTCCGCCGCGTGAATCTCCTCGGCCCGATCGTGGACCAGCGGCTGGAGTTCGCGGGGCTGGAGCTTCGCGCGCAGCTCGACACGCACAAGGCCGTCGTAGGCGGGCTCATCTTCCGCGAGGGGGATATGACGGGGCTCCGGATCGCCAACCCGCTGCTGTTCGACTCGAAGACGCTCGAAGGGATCGGGAGCCATGAATAGGACAAAGAAGTGGGGAATCGCGGAGTTGCTCTTCGCGCTGTCGATCCTGATCCTGATCGTCATCGTCGCGCTGCCGGTGCTTCTGATCTTCTGGACGTCGTTCGTCATCGACGGGCATTTCAACCTCTCCGGAATCATCGACGTCATCGGCAACCCCGACACGTACGAGGCGCTCCGGATGTCGCTCCTTCTGGCGGCGGCCGTCACGGTGACGTGCACGTTCGTCGGCACGCTGTTCGCGTGGCTCGTGACGCGGACGGACATGCCCTTCAAGGAGACCATGAAGGTGCTGTTCACGATCCCGTTCATGCTGCCCGCGTTCATCGGCGCCCTCGCGTGGAAGATGCTCCTGTCGCCCCGCGCGGGGTACATCAACCAGCTCTGGATGGCGCTGTTCGACACGCGGACGCCGCTGTTCAACATCTACAGCTTCTGGGGCATCGTCATCATCGAGACGATGTACCTCTTCCCGTTCGTGTTCATCCAGGTGAGCGGCGCGCTCGAGCGCATGGACCCGACGCTCGAGGAATCGGCCCGGATCGCGGGCGCGGGGCTGTTCACGATCACGCGGAAGATCACGATCCC
>CALFXN010000133.1 GCA_937957815.1 uncultured Synergistales bacterium | reverse complement strand
CGGCGAATTCATTGTGTAAAATTCCATCATATACGGTCGCGTCCCGCGGGAGCGGATCATGGGCTTCGGAAGCGGGAACCGGCCATGATCGAGGTGAAGTCCGATGCGTACCGGAATACGTTTCCTGCGTTCATTCGGAATGTCGCTTTCCGCGGCGGTCACCGCCGTCATCCTCGCGGCCTCCCCCGCCCCGGCGGCGTTCAACCGCGTCCATTACTACAACTCCCGCGGCGACGGACACGCCGCGATGACCATCGTCAACAAGGACGCCGACAAAGCTCCCGTTTTCGTTCCGCTCCGGCGGACGGAACTTTCGGGGTCGCTCTCCGGGCCGCTCGCGTCGATCTCCGTCACGCACACATTCGGCTTCTCGAAGGAACAGTCCGGTGCGGTCATCCAGGCGGTCTACCGCTTTCCGAATCCCGGCGACGCGGCCGTCACGAGGGTTTCCGTCGCGTTCGGCGACGTCCGGATCGAGGCCGTTCTGAAGGAGCGCGAACAGGCCGAAAAGGAACACGCCCAGGCCGTATCCGAGGGACGGCAGTCGACGCTCCTGACGCGCGAATCGCCCGACGTCTTCACGCTCTGGGTCGCCGGGATCCATCCCGGCCAAGACGTTCGCGTCACGACGGAGTACGTCCAGCTCGCCCGGACCGAGGGACCGGGGTGGACCCTCCGCGTCCCGCTGACCACGGCTCCGCGCTATGTCCGCAGCGACGAGCTGACGTCCCCCCACGCGAAGGGACAGCCCCTCCTCACGATGCGCGACCCGGGGCACCGCTTCTCCCTCGATCTCACGGTCACGGGGCCGGGAAGCATCGAGAGCCCGTCTCACGCGATCTCCGCAACCCCCGGAGAGAATGGCGCCGTCGTCCGTCTGAAGGACGGCGAGGTCATTCCCGACCGCGATTTCGTCCTCCGCTGGACGCCTCTCCGGAATCCGGACGCCCCGCGTCTCCAGATCATCCGCGACCCGAAGGAAACCGGCGAGACGTTCTTCCTCGCGACGCTCACCCCTCCGTCCCCCGGCGCAATCGCGACGCAGCAGCGCGAGGTCATCCTCCTGATCGACCACTCCGGTTCGATGGAGGGTGCGAAGTGGGAATCCTCCGACTGGACCGTGAAACGCTTCCTCGGCGGACTCACGGACCGCGACCGCGTCGCCGTCGGCGTCTTCCACAACTTCACGATGTGGTATTCCGAGAAGCCGCTCCCCGCGACGCGGGAGAACATCGCGAAGATCACGGAGTTCGTCCTGAAGAGCCGGCTCACCGGAGGCACCGAACTCGGCGTCGCTCTCGAGCAGGCCGTCGCCATCCCGCGGGAGAAGGGGCCGTTCTCGCGGAACATCGTCATCGTCACGGACGCGCAGGTCTCCGACGAGGGACGCCTCCTCCGGCTCGCCGAAGGGGAGTTCGGACATCCCGAAAGGCGGCGGATCAGCGTCCTGTGCATCGACGCCGCGCCGAACTCCTTCCTCGCGACGCAGCTTGCCGAGCGTGGGGGCGGCGTCGCGCGCTTCCTGACGAGTTCGCCCGAACAGGAAGACATCACGACCGCATTTTCCGAGGTCCTCGAGGAGTGGTCCGCGCCGGTGATTCCGGACGCCGTTCTCGAGATCGGACGGAAAAACGCCATCGCCGCGGGCAGACGCGTCATCCAGGCAGGCGCCGGACGGACGGTTCTCGATCTCGGAGACCTTCCCCCCGAACGGTCGATCGCCATCGCCGGATCATACCCCGCCGGAGACGGAACGCCGTTTTTCCGGCTCTCCTCACCGCTCCTGAAAGACCCCATCGACGCCGCCGTCATCGATGCGACGCCGGAACAGTCCCGGGCGATCCGGGCTCTCGCCGGAGCGGGACGAGTCACCGGGCTCGAATTTCTCCTGACGGCGGGACGGAGCGGCGAATCGCTCTTCACGGCGCTCCGGAACCTCGGGTACGACCCCGACAGCCTCCCGCTCTCCGGAGACGCGCCAAAGCCGAAGGTGTACGCCGAAAACACCCGCGCGGAGGCGCGAAAGCTCCTTCGCGGCCTCCTTGTCGCGGAGTCGCTGAAATACGGCGTCGCGTGCTCCGAGACGGCGTTCGTCGCGACGCGGACCGAAGCTGGAAAGAAGATCAAGGGCACGGTTCCGGTCGCGAACGCCCTTCCGGCCGGATGGTCCGACGCGTTTCTCTCTCCCGGCGCCCCGCTTCCGGCCCCCGCGGCCATGAAGATGCGAAAGGGCGCTTTCGAGATGCTCGACGGGGGCTTCGGCGCCGGAGCGCCGCAGCCTTCCGCAGCGCACGAATCGAAGGCCGGTGAAGCGGACCCCTCCGCAAAGACCTTCCAGGTGTTCGAGGGGACGCCCGTCTTCTCGGGAAATGAGGCCGTACTCGTCGACTTCGGCACGAAGCTCGGCGGACTGCCGCAAACCGCCTCCCTCTCGGGGATCGCCGCCGACTACTCGGGCGATCCGTTCGCGGACGACGTTCAGCTCCTCCTCTACCTCAGCGACGATCCGGTCACTCCCAGAGCGCGGATCCGCCTCTCGGAACTCGTCTCCGGGGGGAAACGTCCGCTCAACCTCTTCTACCGGAAGGGTCAGCTTCTCAGGATCGTTCTCGTCGACCCCTCGGAAAAGGGCGTGAAGGGGACGCTCCGAATCACGCTCTCCTGGCGTTGACAAGCATAGAAAAGCGGGTACACTTTCTAGGATGGATATGAACCTTATTTTACTGAGGAGGAGAGATTTTATGGTCAAACGTCTTTTGGGAATCGCCGCACTGCTGTGTCTCATGGTGACATCCGCCGGAGCCGCCGTTCTCGATAACGCAGTCATCCGCGTCGGAACGGAGAGCACGTATCCTCCGTACGAGTCGCGCGACGACAAGAACAACCTCGTCGGATTCGACATCGAAATGACCGAAGCGATCGCGTCGAAGCTCGGCAAAAAGGTCGAGTGGGTGGACATGCCCTTCGACAGCCTCATCCCGGCCCTGCTCTCGAAGAAGATCGATCTTATCGCCGCCGGCATGAGCGCCACCGCCGAACGCGCGAAGAAGGTCGCCTTCTCGACGCCCTACGAAATCTCCATGAGCGCCTTTCTCGTGAAGGCCGACAACGACTCGCTGAAAACCCTTGCCGATCTGAAGGGCAAGAGCGTCGCGGCGCAGCTCGGGACCGTCCAGGAGACCTTCGCGAAGACGATCGAAGGCGTGACCGTCAAGGCGTTCCAGAAGTTCGACGACTGCGCCCGGGAGGTCTCTCTCGGCCGTGTCGACGCGACGCTCATGGACATCCCCGTCGCGAAGAAGTTCGTCGAGCAGAAGGATTTCGCGGGTAAGATCAGGATCGCGTTCGAGCAGGAAATCACTGGCGCCGGTAAGGCGCTCGCGATGAATCTCGACGAGAAGGCGTTCGTCGATGCGGTCAACAAGGCGCTCGATGCGATGAAAACATCCGGCGAACTCGACAAGATGAAAGCCAAGTGGTTCAAGTAGGCGGGCGTCGATCCTGATGAGGCCGTCGTAAAATCGGAGTCCCCGGGCCGGAGGCTCAAGCCTTCGGTCCTTTTTCTGTGCCGCCGTATTGCTCTCCCGCGCGCGACCGCGGTCGGGGAGGGCTGCTTCCAAGATTTCAGGCAGCCCCCCTTCCGGTATGAAAAAAGGCCCCCGCCGTCTGACTCGCGGGGGCTTTCGTCGTTTCGTGACGGACGCGTCACACGCCCGACAGTTGCGTTCTGCTAGAACTCCGTCTGTGGCTGATACGTCTCGAGATACTTGAGGACTCCCTTTTCCTGCCGCAGGATCGCCGCGGGCTTGTTCAGCGGGTTGTGCGTCGCCTTGTCGAGCGTCAGCGTGAAGTGAAGCAGCTTCAGGTCTTTCGCGGACTCGATGGCGTCGCGGACCGCGGGTCCCTCCGCCTTCCCGGCGCGCCGGATCGCATCGGCGACCCAGTAGATCAGATCGTACGCGGCAACCGTATTGACGATCTCCGTCGGTTCCGCGTTGAAGCGCTTTGTGAACTTTTCCTTAAGCGGCGTCAGGATCGGATCATCCGGGCTCAGGTGATACACCCAGTAGCTTCCCTCCATCGCGTCGCCGCAGATTTCGTACATGTTCGGGCTGTAGCCGTCGCCGCCGATGAAATACGGCTTCCATCCCATTTCGGCCGTCTGCTTGATGATGAGCGCCATTTCCTTGTAAAGCAGAGGCAGGGCGATCCCCTCCGCACCGCTCTTCTTGAGGTTCGTGATCTGCGCGCGGAAATCTACGTCGCCGCTCCGGAACGCCTCGACGCCGACGATCTCGCCGCCGAGTCCCTTGAACGTCTTGACGAAGTACTCCTTGAGCCCCTCGGAGTATTCACTGCCGATGTCGTGAATGATCGCGGCTTTGCGGACGTTCAGTTTGTTGTAGAAGTACTCGGCCATGACCTTTCCCTGATAGGGATCGGTATAACAGATCCGAAAGGAATAAGGGCGCGGTTTCTGCGTCTTCGGGTCGACAGTTACGGTCGGATTCGTCGAGAATGTGCCGATCTGCGGAACCATGCCCTTGTCGACGATAGGTCCGATCGCGATGTTGAGACCGCTGTAGTTGGTGCCGCCTATGGCGACGACCTTATCCACCTCGACGAGCCGGCGCGCCGCGTTGATGGCGTCCTCCGCCCGTCCGCGGACGTCGTAGGTCACGAGTTCGAGAGGACGTCCGAGAAGGCCGCCCGCCGCGTTGATTTCTTCGACCGCCAGAATCGCGCCGTCCCGTTCATGCGCTCCCCATGTCGCTCCTTCGCCTGTCAGCGTCGCCAGATACCCGATTTTTATCGGTTCCGCAGCCCATGCAATCCCGAAAAGAAGAGAAAACAGACACACAACGGCAAAAAATCCCACGACCTTTCTCACCAGCAACACCCCCATGTTCACAAAATAGGATAAACCTGAACGCAAGTGCAGGTTATAATAGCACAAATTTACGGACGCCATTCATAAAATGCTTTCGGCCGTCCCGGGCGTCCGTCCTGCACCACGACATCCCGCCGGATGACGATTCCGCGCTCCGCGAGGTGTTCGAGATACCTGTGCGCGGTGACGTACGCGAGACCGCACCCGGCAGCCACATCGTCGCAGACGACCGGCTCGGGCGCGGTTCTGACGAACTCCATGACCGTGCGCATCGTATCGCGGCTTACTCCCTTCTTGCGTTCTTCCCAGTTGAGCTGGTCCCTGTGCCCGAGGATACGCTCGTGAAGCCTCACGCGAGCCGCGAAATCCGCGAGCCTCACGGGCTTCGTGATGAAATCGTCCGCCCCGGCGAGGATCAGTTCGGAGGCGAGGTTCGGGTCGTCCTCGACCGTGAGCGCGATCAGAACGACGCGCGTACTGAGGGTCCGGACGCGCCTGATGACCTGGTGACCGTTCATGACCGGCATGTGGTAGTCGACGAGGAGCATGTCGATTTCGTCGTGGCGTACCCAGCCCAGGCAGGTCTCGGGCTCCGTCGTGCAGTGCATGCACCATCCGGACGTCGTCCCCATGGCTTCGAGCGTGTAGAGGATTCCCCTGTCGTCGTCGATCACGCCGATGTGGAGTGTCATTGCCGCAGTTCGCTCCTTCCCGTCGGGATTCTCAGTTCGGCGACGGCTCCGCCATCCGGGTCGTTACCCGTCGAGAGCGAACCGCCGTGGCTGTCCGCAACCATTGTAACGTACCGGAGGCCGATCCCCGTCGAATTCCACCCCGATCCCGCTCCGGATTCCTCTTCGGGAAATCCGGGCCCGTGGTCGCGGACGGAGATCACGGCATCGTCCCCCTCGACGCCGAAAATGAGTTCGATCGCTCCGTCGCTCGCACGTGCGGCATTCTCGAGGAGATTGACGATGGCGCGCGAGAGGCGCACCAGATTGATCCCGACCGGAACGGCGAGATCCTCTTTCGATCCCCTGACGACCACTCGCTGCCTCCACGAGAGGGAACTCGCCTGGCTCAGAACGTATTCGAGAAGCGCCGAGAGGGGAATGATGCGCTTCGACTCGCCGTGAAGGATCTCCGATACCATGTCGTCCATCGAACGGCACGACCTGAGGATAACGTCGGCGTGTGCCTTCGCGTCCGGGCTCCCCGTCTCGCGGATGACGTCGGCGAGCCCCGTAACGACCGTGAGCGGCCGTTTGAGATCATGCACGAGGTGTTGCTGCTCGCGGATCGTTCGGTCGCGGAGGCGTTCCTCGCGCATCCGGGCGAGCTCCCGCTCTCGCCGGCGGAGGAGCGCGAGATGGTGGAGCCGCGAGCTGTAACTCACGAGGAGTCGCGTCATGATGACGCCCGACAGGAAGATTCCGGTCCCGATCAGCGCGCCAGCGATGTCGAGCGCTTTCCCCATCCCCATGAGTCCCGCGACGGCCTTGATCGCCGTCGAAAGTTCCCCGCGCCCGGCGCCCCACGCCGTCACGCAGGGCATGACGTCGAGCCACTGGAAGGAACAGACGAACATCGCGAGCGCGATCGTGCGCCCGCCCCAGTCCCTGATGTCCGCCGTGAGGTATTTCAGGAGGACGACCGATGCGATCGAAAGCGCTGCCGGGGTTCCGAAATGAAGCAACGTCCGCTCGATGAAGAAAGGCGCGAGCGAATAACAGGCTGGAATGCCGATGACGGGAATGAGGCGTGAGGGCCGTCCGCATCCGGGGAACATCTCCGCGAGGCTGTCGCCGATCAGAAACCAGCCGACGTACAGGCACGTCGCGCGAAGGCAGTTGATGCCGACGAGAAACGAGGCGGCGGCGAGGAGATACCCGCTGTCGGAGCGCTCCACGGCCGTTCCGAGAAGTTCGAGGACATCCCGGACCGGAAGCCTGTGTCCGAAAACCCAGAGAATCAGCGCGACGATTCCCGTCAGGAACAACGTTTTCCCCTTCGGAATCGCCTTCTTCATCTCCGGTCGATCCTCCATCGCGCGTGCGTCGCGAGCGCTGCGAAGAAGACCGCGAGCCCCGCGATCGCCGGCGCCGCCCGCATCACGGCAGGTCCGGAGGACGCCCCGTCGAACGGGACTCCGAAACGCTCCGAAAGCGAACGGAAGTCGATCGCGTGAAAGACCGGGATCCGGCGCGACATGGCCCATCCGACGACGCTCCCGTCTCTGACGGGAACGCCGCTCTCAAGGAATCCGTTTCCGGCGTGTTCGTTGCCGGCGCCGAAGAAGGTACTCGATCCGCCGATCGTGATGAGGAGACGCGGAGAGAACGCCTCGAGGCGACGTATCTTCTCCGCCAGGACTTCGCCATATCCGCCTTCGGCGATAACAGGAACCCCTGCGGCCGCGGCCGCGCGCATGAGGATAATCCGTCCCTCGTCGCCGATGCCGCCGCCCGTTTCGCCGTCGCCGCCGAGCGTGTACCACGACGCGGGTGTCCGGATGAACCCCGAACGCCGGAAAAACATCTCCATCAGGGGCCACGGACACGCGGGATCGTTCGCTCCCCATTGAGACGCGCCGAGCGACGCCGCGAACAGGACATGGCATCCGAGGGACTCGGCGGCCATAAGGGCGTTGAGAACGAACCCCGGGAACGACCCCGACGCGAGAATCGCGACTCGATCCCCGGACCGGAGGCCCATTCGCCGCATCTCCCGCAACAGGAC
>CALFXN010000132.1 GCA_937957815.1 uncultured Synergistales bacterium | reverse complement strand
CATCCATGCCAACACCGTGGTCAAACACCCGGACCTCTTCCCGCTCATGAAGAACCTGTTCATCGAGACGAACCCGATCCCCGTCAAGTACGCGGTCAGCCGCCTCGGCTTCTGCGCGAACGAACTCCGGCTGCCGCTCGTCGAGGCGACCGCGAAGTGCATGTCGGTGATCGACGCGAACATGGCGGAGTGCGGAGCGCACGCATGAGGTACGGAGTCGTCGGCTCGAGCGGCCGGATGGGGCAGGAACTCCTGAAGGTCTTCGCCGCGCACGAATGCGTCTACACGGCGGACGTCGACGGCGTCCGCGAGACCGGCGCGCCGCAGGTCGTCCTCGACTTCTCCTCGCCGAAGGCGCTTCCGATGACGATCGGCGCGTGCGAGCGCTTCCGGGCGGCGTGCGTCGTCGGGACGACCGCGCTCGGCGACGGAGACCTCGCGGCGCTGCGCGACCTCGCGACGAGGGTTCCGGTCGTCCAGAGCTTCAACTTCTCGCAGGGCGTCACGATCCTGAAGATGATGCTCCGCTCGTTCGCGCCGCTCCTCTCGGGGTGGGATGCGGAGATCGTCGAGATGCATCACAACAAGAAAAAGGACGCCCCGTCGGGGACGGCGATTCTTCTCGGGCAAGCGACGGGGCGCGACTGCCCGACGCACTCGCTGCGCCTGGGCGGCGTTCCCGGCGACCATTCGGTCGTCTTCGCGAACGACGGCGAGGTTCTCGAACTGTCGCACCGGGCGATATCGCGCTCGGTCTTCACGCTCGGCGCGCTGCGCGCCGCGGAGTTCGCGCTCCGGGCGAAGCCCGGGTATTACACCTTCGAGGAGGTCATCGAATGCCGGAACGCGTAGACCAGCCGGCCGCCGAACAACGGCCGGAACTGGACACCGGGGAGATCATCCGCTTCATCAAGGAATCGAAAAAGCGCACCCCCGTCCGCGTCTTCGTCTCCGGGAAGCTCAAGGGGGCCGACTGGGAGGGCGTCGCGTACGTCGGCGGCAACCGTTTCGGGCTGCTCACGGGAGACATGGCCGAGGTCATGGCGGTGGTCGAGGCGAACCGCGACCGCATCGAGGCGACGGACGTCGAGGTGCTCGCGCGGAACTCGGCCGTGCCGCTCGTCGATCTCACGCAATTCGAGGCGCGGATCGAACCCGGCGCGATCATCCGCGACCGCGTGTCGATCGGAAAGGGCGCGGTCATCATGATGGGCGCCGTGATCAACATCGGCGCGGTCGTCGGCGAGGGGACCATGATCGACATGAACGCGGTCCTCGGCGGACGCGCGCAGGTGGGGAAGAACTGCCACATCGGCGCCGGGGCGATCGTCGCGGGCGTGATCGAGCCCCCGAGCGCGACGCCGGTGGTCGTCGAGGACGACGTCCTCGTCGGCGCGAACGCCGTGATCCTCGAGGGCGTTCGCGTCGGAAAGAAATCAGTTGTCGCGGCGGGCGCGATCGTGACGGCCGATGTCCCGGCCGGAAGCGTCGTTGCCGGGTGTCCCGCGAAGGTGATCAAGAGAGTCGATGCGAAGACCGAGGGAAAGACGCAGATCGTTCAGGCGCTGCGGGAACTCGGAAACGACAGGTAGGGGGTCGGAAGGATGATCGTCCGGAAGTACGGAGGTTCTTCCGTGGCGACCCCGGAACGGATACGGTCCATAGCCGAAAAGATCGTTCCGCTCGTCCGGCAGGGCGAGCGCATGGCAGTGGTCGTGTCCGCGATGGGCAAGACCACGAACTCTCTTCTCGATCTGGCGGGAAACGTGGCGAGAAATCCCGTTCCGCGCGAACTCGACATGCTCCTCTCCACGGGTGAGCAGGTGACGGCGGCGCTGCTGGCGATGGCGCTCAACGAGGCGGGCGTTCCCGCGGTCTCGTACAACGCCTTCCAGCTCGGGATGGTCACGACTCCGTCGTTCGGAAACGCGCGGGTCGTCGATCTCGATGTCGAGAAGCTCTCGAACGAGCTCGAGAAGCGGGGAGTCGTCGTCGTCACGGGGTTTCAGGGCGTGACGGAGGACG
>CALFXN010000131.1 GCA_937957815.1 uncultured Synergistales bacterium | reverse complement strand
GAGACGTCATTCGCCTCGATGAACACGTCGATGCGGAGATCGGTGTCCGCGTCGGAAATATGGTGAAATATACGGCGAAGCCCGGAACGACGAACGGAAATTATGCGGCTGAAGTTGCCGGGGTGCTGAGCGACGAAGAGATTCTGGAGTCGGAAGGAGGTGCGCGACATGATGGATGAACTTTTGAGCCAGGATGAGATCAATGCCCTTCTCTCCGGGCAAGGCTTCGGAGCGGCGATGTCCGGTTCAGGCGCCGATGCTGCGCAGGAGAAAGGGGGGAAGATTCTCGGCGATATCGCGGCGCTCTTCGCGTCGTCGAGCGGGAGTGTCTTCGGCATGCTGGCGGGAAAGGATGTCACCGCCTCCGTCTCTTCGACGGAAACATTGCCGCAGAAGGACTTCGTCCTGAAACCAGGGGATTCCGCGTTTTGTTTCCGCGTTTCGGCATCAGGGCTGGACGACGCTCCGGCACTTCTCGTCATGACCGGCACGGGGGCACTGACGCTGGCCGATCTCATGATGGGCGGAGAGGGAAAGGATCTCCCGGCGGAAGCGAGCGAGCTCTTTCTGAATGCCGCGCAGGAGGGGCTGAGCCAGGTCGTCGGTGCCGCGTTCACGAGCATGAGCGGACTTCTCGGCGGCAGACGCCTGCTTCCCGAGAACATCTCCTCGGCTCTTGAAACCGGGGAATGGCTTCCGTTCGCCGGCCAGGCATCCGATGATCCCGCGTGGGTGGTGTCGATGTCCGTCAGGATCGACGGGATCGATCCGTTCCCCCTGTGGCTTTTGATGCCTATGCCCGTTGCAACGAAAATCGCGGAAGAGATCGAAGCGGCAATGGCTCCGAAAGAAGTTTCCCAACAGGCCGCTGCAAAGCAGGCGGCTGCCGCGCCGAAACCCCAGGAAGGGCGCCAGCAGCCGCCTTCGTCCTCCTCTCCTGCGTACGAGACACCCTCTTTCGGCAATATCGTGGACCAGAGTACAGTGGACGTCCGTCCGGCGGAATTCGTTCCGCTGACCCAGAAGGTATCGTCAGGCCAGGCATCCCGAATCGACCTCATCTCCGATATTCCGGTCCGGGTGACGGTTGAACTCGGACGAACGAGGAAGAACATCTCCGAAATCTTGAACATGACCCCGGGTTCCGTGATAGAATTGGACAAGATGGCGGGAGAGCCCGTCGACGTTCTCGTGAACAGCAAACTCATCGCGAAGGGCGAAGTCGTCGTCATCGACGAAAATTTCGGGGTTCGCATCACGGAGATTGTCACTTCTTCCGGCAGGGTGCATTCGCTGTAGTTCGGAAGGGAAACGCTGCCGAGGAAACCCAATAGTGAGAGAGGGATGCGCGAATGGGGAGAAAAGTGCTGATTGTAGACGACGCGGCCTTTATGCGGATGATGCTCAAGGACATCCTTCAGAAGAACAACTTTGAAGTCGTAGCCGAAGCCGAAAACGGGAAGGTTGCCGTTGCTGCGTATCAGAAGTTCAAGCCCGACATTGTGACGATGGATATTACAATGCCGGAGATGAACGGCATAGAGGCTGTCAAGGCGATCAAATCGGTCGACCCCGCATCGAGAATCGTGATGGTGAGCGCCATGGGGCAGCAGCCCATGGTCATCGAGGCCATACAGGCCGGCGCCAGCGATTTCATCGTCAAACCCTTCCAGCCTGAACGGGTCGTCGAAGCCCTGAACAAGGCACTGAGCTGAGTGTCGTAGCCCCTCTCCCATTGGTTCGGAAGCTCCGGTATCCGTTCAGAACAGGCTTGTCCGTTATTGCGGCATGCCTGTTTTTGCTGTGTGGCCCCGCATCTGCCGACGCTCCTGAAGCTATGACCCCGTCGTTGACGGAATACATGATCCGGGTCGGAGTGGCGCTTTTCCTGTTCGCGGCGGCGGGATTCGTGATCGTTCGGTTCTCCGGGAGGAGAAAGACCGCAGTGTCGGCGAGGCAATTGACGCTGCTCGGACGGCTTCCGCTGGGGCGGGAAACCGTGTATGCGGTCAGGTGTGGTCCTGACGTCGTCGTTTTCGTTTCCGGTCCTGCCGGAATGCGTGTTTTGGGGCGCTGGCCCGAGGACCGCTGGAATGGAGAAGGAATCGATGAAGCCGATACGTAGTATCTTTCCGGTTGCGCTCTTCTTGCTGCTGATTTCGGGAATTCCCGTCCGGGCGGCGGATGTACCTCTTCCGTCCGTCCCGATCCCGTCTTTCCAGATAGGACTCGGTGTCGCCCGCTCTCCGCAGGATGTTACGGTTTCCCTTCAGATTCTCGCGCTGCTCACTGTACTCAGCCTGGCCCCGGCCATCTTCATGATGATGACGAGCTTCACCCGCATTCTCGTCGTGCTTGGTTTCGTCAGGAGGGCGATCGGCCTGCAGCAGGAACCGCCCAACCAGGTGCTCGTCACGCTTGCCCTCTTTCTCACATTCTATACGATGGCCCCCACGTGGACCCAGGTGTACGACAACGCGCTGTCTCCGTATATGGCAGGGAGGATTTCCGCGGGAAACGCGTGGCGGGAGACGGTCGCGCCGATGCGGAAATTCCTTTTGGCCTATACGCGGGAACAGGAGCTGTCGCTGATGGTCCGCATGGCGAAAATGGAACGTCCCCGCAATCCGGATGACGTCCCGATGAAAATCCTCCTCCCGGCATTCATGCTCAGCGAGATGAAGACGGCTTTCCAGATGGGGGTCGTCATCTTCATACCGTTTATCGTCGTCGACATGATCGTGTCGAGCGTCCTGATGGCCATGGGAATGATCATGCTGCCGCCGATGATGATTTCGCTGCCGTTCAAGGTGCTGCTCTTCGTCATGGCCGACGGGTGGAATCTCGTCGTCGCGAGCCTGATCAAGAGCTTCTCGCAGACGCTCTGAAAGGCGAAAACGCCATGCTGCCGACAAGCATCTCCGACGTGTTCATGAACGCCATCTGGATCACCCTGATCACCTCGCTTCCGATCCTGCTCATAGCGATGATCGTCGGCCTCATCGTCGGCATCCTTCAGACGGCGACGTCGATTCAGGAACAGACGCTCATGTTCATTCCCAAGATTGTCGCCGTGCTTCTCTCCCTCGTTCTCTTCGGTCCGTGGATATTCGGCCGGATCGGCGAACTCACGCGCCATCTTCTCGGCGAGCTCGACCGTTTCGTCCAATGATCAATTCGGGAGATCCCGTCGTTCAGTATCTCGCCCTCTGGCTGATCGTCGGGCTCCGGTTCCTCGGTACGATCTTTTCCTCCCCGGTCTTCACATCGACATCGCTTCCGCTGGTCGTTCGTTTCTGGCTTGCGCTCATGCTCGCCGGAACCGCTATGGCAGCCTGGGACGGGGCCATTCCCGCGCTTGTCTTCGATT
>CALFXN010000130.1 GCA_937957815.1 uncultured Synergistales bacterium | reverse complement strand
CATTCCGGCCTTCATCGGCATCTTGCCGAGAATCGCGCCGTCGCAGACGACGCTCCCCCTGCCGATGCGAACCCCCGAACGGATCACGACGTTATGCCCGATGCGAACGTCCGGAGCGATTTCGACATCCGGTTCGATGACCGTCTGTTCGCCGAAGACGACATTTTCTGCAATTATCGGTTCCATAAACTCTCACATCCTTCAGTATCAGGATATCACGACGATGTCTTTTCCGGGACGAAACGCGGCATCGACGACCGGATTTTCGACAGCAGGAACCGAAAGACGACGCTCGGCCTCCAGTCCGCCGGAAGAGTCGAATAGACTCCCCACTTTTCGAGAAGCGCGAGATGCATCGCTACAAAAATCGCGCACGCGCCGAGGCTGAGTACTCCACGGACGACGGACGCGGTGTTCGCGAGAAAAAAGATGCCGCCTCCCCACGCAAACGCGACGAGCGTCTGGATGCACACCCGAACGGGCGATGTTCCGAGACGGAAATCCCCCAGAAGCCATCGCGAATACATGAGGGACACCGCAAGCCACGTGAGACTCGTCGCGAAGGCCACGCCAGGTGCGCCGAAAGGAATATAGAAAAGCCAGTCGAGAAAGGCGTTGATTCCCATCGAAACGACCGAGAGCGCCGTAACGCCGTACAGTTTTTTCTGCGCCTGCGCCAAGCGGTAGAAGACCGTGCAGGTGAGGTTGAGCGGTCCCGCGAGAAAATAGGCGGCGGCGCAGAGTCCCGTCAGGACGACGTCGCGACGGGAGAAGGCGCCGTACCCCCAAACGAGCCGTATCGCGGGGATCGCCGTAGCCGCGCACGCGACGCTGATCGGGATGAAATACGCGAACGCGATGTCGATGGCCTGCGACGCTCCCGAACGCAGGCGATGCAGTTTCTCCGCTTCGTTCGGCGCGTCTTCGCCGCTTTTGACGGATTTCGTCAGGAAGATCAGGAGCGGAGATGTCGCGAACGAAAGCACGATGCCGAAGTACAGGTTCGCGTAGGACAGGTGCGTGACCGCGCCGACCGAGAGCATCGAAACGAAATACCGGTCGACGAGAACGTACAACGCGCCGACGCCGAGGATCGTCGCACAGGGAATGAAGTCCGAAAACACCCTTGAAAGCAATTCTTTCGGGAAACGCCGGAAGCGCAGCGGCATATCCCTGACGGAGAGATACAGCGCGATCGTGTTTGCGACCAGCCAGAAGCTCATCGAGACCGGAAGCGAGACCGCCCCCCAGAGAAAGACGCCAGCGACGAAAACCGCAAAGCCCAGAAGGCTCGTGACGGCCGCGATGACGGAGGGGAGGACGTATCGTTCCGTCGCGGTCGTCCATGTGTCGAGCCCGGTTTTGAGTGCGAGCGAGAACGTATAGGGAAGGAGACACCAGAGCATCGCGACGCTCCAGGAAAGGCGTTCGCCCGGGAAACCCG
>CALFXN010000129.1 GCA_937957815.1 uncultured Synergistales bacterium | reverse complement strand
TGTGAAACGCACTTCGCCTGTTCGATTCCGAACGGACAATCGAAGTATTTCGCGGGCTGTCGCACCAGCTCGTCCCTGTGGGAAAGAATCAGCATTCGCCCTTGCCGCCGGATTCGGGAGAACGTCAGACTCTTCCCGAGCCCGGTGGCCATATCGACGAGGAATGCCCCGCTCTCCGGAATAGAGGCGAGGCATTCCCGCTGGTAGGGACGAAGCTCGTACTCAGAAGGGGATATTGACCTCATCTTCGGTCACATGCTCGCGAATGCTGCTTACCGGGGCCATCTCTCCCGGTTCGGACCCGACCCATGGAAGAAGGTCCTCCTGTTTGCGTTTCGTGAGGAAATACGAAATCCTCGGCTGGGGATTGCCCTCGTACAGCTCGTGCTTGATCCTCGCCGCCCCTACGCGGCCGCGCCATTCGAGGATGTTGAGGTTGCCGGGTCTGATCCCGAACGATTCGTAGACCTCCCCGAGCTTCTGGTCCGTCATCTGCCTGTTCTCCGGCATGAAAACGATATAGTGGAAGACCTTCGAGCTGTATCCCGACACCGCAAGCGTGAGCTTGATCATGGCGTTGCCGGTCTTCTTGCTTTTCAGCGGATTCCCATCCTTGTCGAGATCCGTGACCTCTTCGATCCTCACGCGATGATCCCCGACGGGCGGAATGGGGCCTGAAAAGTTCTCGTTGTAGTTGTTCGCGTCGTAGTTCCAACTGATCATTTAGACAACCTCCTCGAACCTGCAATACTTTCTCTTCCTGAGCCGGTCCTTCGCGACGACGGTCTGGCTCGCCTCGAACCACACGTACCGCTCCCCGTCTTTCGTGCTGATCACGATCCGTCCCACGACGTCGCAGAGGCCGCAGATCAGATCGACCGACTTGTCCCCGAGCATCGGCCGCGCCTGCGTGTACTTCGATCCGTCCTGCGCGATGATCTCCTTCTGCATCTCCCACGCCGTGAAGATCGTGTTTCCGGAAAGGGCCCGAAAGCGCCGGCAGTAGTCCGCGATCTTGAACTGGACCTTCAGGTAATGCCCCTGTTCCGGAGCCCCGTCGTTCTTTCCTTCGCGCCCGTAGACCGTCAGCATGGCCTTTTCGAGTTCCGACAGGGAATCGACGCAGACGTTGTCATAGGGGTTATCCTTTTCGAGCATTTCGAGAACCTTCGGCAGATCGGCGAGCGACTCGTCGAGTCGGACGACATCGATGTTCGCCTTGCCTTGCAGAACCGACGTTCCCCGGTCGACGTCGACGATCAGCGTTTTGCCGGGAAGCTGTCCGAGGAGCGTCGTCTTTCCCATGCCCGGAGGTCCATACAGCAAGTCGGTCTGCTTTTCCGTGGACATCTTGGCCGCGTTCAGAAGTTGCACAGTTCCTCACTCATCCTTTCCTTCCGTTCGAACCCCATGAGCATTTCGGGGTCGTAGTCGAGACAGATCGACGAGAAGGCGCACCCGACGATCGAGCAGTGCGACGGATTCCGGTACCAGTGGCGCCTGTTCCGGATCTCCCGTGCGATGTCGCGAACTTCGCGTTCCTTGTCCTCCAACTCCTTCGCCGTCCGGACGACGGTGAACGTCCGGACCTTCGTCTCGTCGTACCACTCGCGCACCCGTTCGAGGTACTGATCTTCCGTTTCGTTCTGCTTCAGCCTGATCGTCGGCTTCTGTCACGCGGTGTAGATCGTTCGCGTCACCGGCGAGCTCCGCTTCTTCGAAA
>CALFXN010000128.1 GCA_937957815.1 uncultured Synergistales bacterium | reverse complement strand
CGACGCTCTTCCGATCTGACTGAGGACATTCGCTCCCATCAGGAGCGGAAACGTCTGCGTCGAATTCGCGACAACCGAGATAAGGTCTGTGAAAGCATTGTCCTTTTTCGAGCCGTCGTTGAAACATATCGACAAATTTGAGGATATTGTCGTCCTTACCGGCTTTTTCCGTCATGGTGAAGTGCGCCTCTACGAGATAGTCGACATCCTTGAGAGCGATGGTATTTCTTTGTGAACGGTCTGAGTCGCAGTAATACGGAGAGAGGCTTCCTCCTTCTTCTATGAGACGTGAAGAGATATGAGGTATTTTGGAGTTCACCTCATTTCGACGAAAACCAATGTATATTATCGGAGCCAAAAGCGTAATTCGTTCAATATGCCAGCGGATCGCTGGTTTCCATAAAAGCGCTTCGACGACTCCGCGTGCGGCGGAGGGTGTCATGACCGGATACGAAACACGTTCCACCTTGAACTCGGGACGCGAAAAGCATGCCAGCTTTCCTTTTGCGCGGACGCGAATCGTCGGACTTCGTGATTGCACGCGATCACCTCCTGAGATCATGAAATCTCTTGAGTGTCTCTGACGCAAATACGCCGTATATCGCCGCAGCGTTTGGCGGGACTCGTTCCTTCGTCAAGTGCTTCAAGAACGAAAGAACGAGTCCCCCAACATGAAACACCTCCCTTTAAACCGCCATGATAGAAGCACCCCATATGTTCCAATCCGCGACGACTCAGCGTCGATAACACAAATATTTTTATATGTGGTGCTTCTAAAGTCAAGAGGTCATCCTAATAGTTTTTCCGGATCGATCAGCGACGGCGGTTCATCACTGATAACAAGCCCATAATCGTCGCTGTAGAGTTCCGGATGTAAGCAGCTCAACGCATATACCCCTTCGTAAATTTCTTCAAAGACAGCTCCGTTCTCTTTCCCGTCATTCATTTTTCGGAATGCCTGCTCAGGGATAGAGACGGTAAAAGGTTGAGCCATTCGCAGATTCTGACGTGTCGGGCCTTCTCGCCGTATTCTCTCAATCACAGATGCACCGTTTCCATATGGAACAATAATTGTTTTTGTAAAACCGTCTTCTATCAAACGAAATTCTGATTCTACTTCAGGGAAATCAAAATTTTGTCGTAAAGAAAGAATGCTCTTGACATCCTTTGGCTGAAGAAAATAAAAACGTTGAAAGTATTCGTCAAAGATCTTCGGGTCAGCCAAATCCATATCCGGTTTTTCTTGAAGCAGTCTTTCAGTGACTTCCGCCGCGGCCCTCAAAGATGGTGCGGGAGGGTCTGTAGGCGCCCGAAATATGAAAACATCACCCTTATTGGGATTTTTTCCGTTTCGATTACACCGCCCTCCTGCCTGTACGATACTGTCGAGACCTGCAAGGGCACGAAATACAACGGGAAAATCGATATGGACTCCGGCTTCTACAAGTTGTGTGGCGACCAGTCGGCATGGAGATGTTTCGTCGGATGTCAGTATTCTTGTAGCGGCGTCAAGAACGACGCGCCTGTGCGCGGGGCACATGAGCGCCGATAGGTGAAATCGGCCTTCCGGAGGAAGCATTTCGGCAAGGATACGTGCATCCTTCCGTCTGTGAACGATCGAGAGCACCCGAGGATGTGACTTCAGATCAGCGGCGAGATCCTTCCAAGTAACGGGTGTTTTGAAATCTTTGGGCCATATGTACCGTGTACGCCGGAGCCGCTCCCCAAGACAGGCAGACCCGGGAATG